>JAHIVQ010000075.1 GCA_018816585.1 Nanobdellota archaeon | reverse complement strand
CCTGTTGTAAATAAAACTGCCTCTATTTTATTACGATTTTCCATAGGTTTAAAATAAAGAATTAATTTAAAAAACTTGCTTATTTAGATACAAGCTCCATCTACGCAACCATTTGTACAAGTTATTGGGCCATTATTATTATAACCCATAGCACCAGAACCAATTTTAAATTTAGTGCTACTTGAATCATCACAGCTATACTCTTTTAATTGATAAGCATCAATACAGTAATCTGTTCTTTCATAATCTGCACCATTATTAAATACACCAGAAACAGTTCCTTTAGAGTAGATATCAACCCCAGCATCTGTATCAAAACATGTTCCCCTTAATACATTTCCAATTAATAATTTATTTGCTATTGAATTAGAAGCGGCAATAAAAACACTACCTATAACAATAAGAACTAATAAAACTACAACACTCTTTTTTATTTCCATATTTATAGAAAATCAAAAATACTATTTAAAACTTTCTATTTTATACAAAAACCTTCTGAACATCCATTTTCACATATAACTAATCTTGACTCATATCTTGCTGGTTTTTCCCTGTTGCAGCCATACTCTTTTAGATAAGTATCATCAACACAATAGTCTGTTCTTTCAAAATCTATATTATTTTCAGATGTTCCAGAAATTGTTCCTTGTTGATATATCTCATTTATATTCAAATCTCCATTATCTGAATCAAAACAAGAAGTCATTACTGTTTTCCCAGTTATTCCTGCTGAAAACGCAACTATAGATATAACAAGAATGACAAGACCTAAGATTAATTTATCTTTGGTTTCCATAATTTTAATTAACAAAAGAACTATTTAAAACTTTTTATTGTATACAAGCGCCATTTAAACAGCCTTTTTCACATGTAACAATCTCAGAATACCAATTCATCTTTCTTTGCTCATCACACCTGTATTCTTTCAATTGATTTGAATTACTACTAGAACAATAATCTGTTTTTTTAAACTTATTGCAATAATCATCATTACCACTAATTGTACCTATAACAAATTCATCGCCTTTATCAGTATCTACACAAGTAATATCACATGTTCCAGAAACTCTTCCTGTTACCCACTGGAAAGCACCTGTTGTAAAAAATAATGTAAAAAATAATGTTATAACTGCAATAATCAATAATTTCTCACTTAGGCCGTGCATATCCATATTTCTTAAAAGAATAATTTATTTATATATTTAACTATTTAATTGGATATCTTAGAATTGCTGCAATTCCACCTAAATCTTTTAATTGCTTTCCTTCTCTTGTTTCTACTGAAATTATACGAACTTCTGTTTTATATTTTTCTGCTTCTATTTCTAAAGATTCAATGCTTTCTTCTGTGAAATTATCAGAAACAAGTATAATATCAACAGCACCAATTTCCAAAGCTTTTTTAGTCTCTTTATAACCATAAGCTGTCTTTTCTTCTTCTTTTGCAAGCATTTCATAAAATCTTTGGACTAATTTTTTTTCTATTGAAATTTCCTCTTCAGCAAGAACATCATGGCTTTTATCAACTAATTCATGAAGTCCAAATTCATCAGTATAAGAAATATCCTTTACAGCAAGTAATTTTTGTTTTAATTCATTATTCAGATAACTTCCATTTACAAAATCTTCTTTAGTCGGTCCTGGTCCACCAATTAAAATTCCTTTTATTTCTGGTTTTTCTAAAAATTCTTTATTAGAAACTTCTCCAATTCTTTTAAAGAAATCGTGAGTTGCTTCTTCTCTTAATCTTGCAAAACGGGCTTGGCTCTGACCACCTGCTTTTGTCTTTCCAGGAACACCAGAAGTCATTGAAGATAAAACAATAATATTCATTCCTCTTAATAAACCAACATTAGCCTCTCTTTTATCTAAAACAATTAATCCAAATACTTCCTTGACTTCAATCATGGATCTCAAAGGTTCTAATAAAAAAGTCTGGTCACATCTATACAATCTTATACTTAATGAGTCAGGAGGTTCAATTGACCATACTTTAATATCAATCTTATTTTCTTTATCAGAAGCATCTCCAGAAAAAACAGCCAATCCATTCTTTGGTGTGCTTTTGAATAATCTTAAATGCTGAACCATTTTTTCTATAGAATCAATTACTTTTGTTCTTGTATTTTTATCTTTAATATTAGAAGCAGTTCCTTGCTCTTGCTGTAAGTGCTGGATTATTTTTATCATATCATAACCAGCAGGAATGTAAACAGAAACTAGTTCAGTATGTCTTCCTTTTATCTTTTCTAATTCGAAAATAAACTGCCTTAATCTATGTCTTTCTTTTGCATTAATCATATTAAACTAATAAAGAAATTGTATATAAACTTAATTATCTGCTGAACCATCTTGAAAAGTATTGTACAAATCTATTCCATAAACTGATATTAACACATTTATTATTTATGCAAATATTTGAACTGCATTCATAATTATTCTTACAATAACTATTATCTGCTTTTTGCATTACTAACTGTCCAGACATATCACAAAATTGTTTTCCTGATCTTACCCCATAAGTCATACATTTATTATCTATTAAACAACCATTACATTGTTGAGTTGGAGGTTGAATTACATTATTTAAACAAGATGAAATGGGTTTATCTAATTCAGGATAATTATTTATCATACATTTCATAAGCATATAAAATAATTGATGTTCTGGACATTCATTATAAACACTTACTTCATTAATACAAGCTTGCCACCTTTGATCTTCTTTTGTTGTAAATCCATACTCTGTAAAAACTTTAGTGATACATGGATTGGTATCATCTAAATAAGGTATTCCATTACACTGTTGGGTTGGTATTTTTGATCCACCAAATTTAATTTCACACCAATCTTGACCTGCACCAGTTTCATGCACTGCCTTAACATTTATTGCAGTTAATATAATCCCATTTTCTAATTGTTTAGAAACTCCTTTATCTAAAATGTATGTTTTACCTGCATATTCAACAATACATTTTGTTTCAGCTTCATCAACATCAACTACAGTTACTCCACCAACAGTGGATCCTTGCAAAATTATTGTATAAGTTTCAGTTATTGGTACTGCTTCATCACATCTACCATCAACACAAGATTTACAATCATAATAAACCAGACCATAATTACCATCCCTAATATTGCAAGTGGCTTCAGCTAATTTATTTCCAGTTAAACAATAATCTTCTAAAACACCTTCTGAAGTTTTTATACCCCCCTTGGTATACCAATCCATTCCATTATCAGAATCATAACAGTATGTTTGGTTTGTTATTATGACAGTTTCATTTGTTTGAATATTTTGTATACAAGCTCCATCTTGGCAACCATTTGGACATTGATACCTATTACTGTCACCATTACAAGAAAATTCTAAAACATAACAATCATTTCCAGCTAAACATTTGTCTGAACTTACAGAATTAAACGTATCTCCAACTTTTACATTACATGCATCATGCCAAGTTCTTCCTTGAGGAGTATCATCAAAATACATCCCTTTTGTATATGTTAAAGTACCCTCTCCTGGCTTAAAAGTAAATCCTTTAGTATATATATTATTTCCACCATCATAATCTATACAAGCATTTTGGTTAGTTTCTGGATAATTAATTATAATAGTCAATTCTTTAGTAACCGATTCTTCAGGTTTGTTTAATAAATAACATTGCAACCCTAATCTCAAATATTCAACTTTATAAGTATTATTAGCATATAATTGAATATGTCCAAAACTAGAAAGATTATATAAATCAGTCCAAACTCCACCCATAACTAAAGGAAT
>JAHIVQ010000074.1 GCA_018816585.1 Nanobdellota archaeon | reverse complement strand
GCTCTTCTGTTTAATAACTTCCCAATTTCGAAACGATATAATGAATACTCTATTTAAGTAGTAACAAATAGAAAGGTTTATAAATTATAACTTCTTAATAAATTAAGGTAAATAAAATGACATTAATTGAATTACTTGATAATACTAAGGAAGTTGAACTTAAAAAAGAACTTGAAGCTCTTCAAGATAAACCAGAAGAAGAGCGTGTAAAAATAATACAAGAAAAATATATGGATTATTTTTTACAAACAGAATTAGTTCTTATGAATCAAATAAAAGAGTTTACTGGGATTAAACCAGATTTACCAGAATATATAGTTCAAGAAAAATATAAAGAATTAAAGCAAGCTGGATTTGATAAATACGGAATGAATATTGTGGAAATGTTAGAGGAAATTACTGGAATTAAAGCAATTTGAGTGTTTTTTGTCTTTTTTTAATATAATTAAATATACAATTTTATTTTTCTAACCTAAATGAGTATGAACTCTCAAATCAGGGCTTAATAATTCAATCTTATCTTCTTTTGATCTTATACCTCTGTAAATCCACTGAATATATTCCCTGTCTGCCTTGTCAAAATAAAACAAATCAAATTGTCCTGGATTAACTTTTCTAAGAACTTTCCAAAATAAAGAGCTTAAGTTTGGAAAAGGATATTTTGTGAATATTATACTATTGCATATATCTCCAGGAAAATCAACACCACGATTGCATTTTGTTGAATACAAGACATCAATTTCCTTATTCTTGAATTTCTGGACTAATTCACCTTTTTTGTATTTCTCTTGTTCATCTTTTAAGTTATCTCTTAGTTTTATATTTTGTACATTATATTTTGATGATTCAAATTCTGTTGGAAGATCGTAAAAAGAATGAATTTGTATTAAAATTGGTTTTTTGGCAATTTCTATGCATTTTGAGAGTGCTTTTAAGTATAAATCCCTGTGCTGATTCAAAAACTGATAATTAAATTTATTTTCAAGGCCTGTTTTTATTTTTTTTATACTTCCATTTAGTTTTGTCTCTGCTTCTATAATCTTAAAATCTTTTAAACCAAAGACATTTCTTAAAACAGGTTCAGAATGTATTGTTCCGCTCATCATGACAAATACTTTATTCTTATCTAGAAATTCTTTTAATTTTTTTTCTAAATTTACTGTAACAATAGTAACTATATCTTCATCCTTAAATCTAGATAAAGAAATATAAGTTTCATTTAGTATGTTTTCAAAGTATTTTGCTATCTCATAAACTCTGTAGATAGATGCTGATAATTCCTCTTCTGTCTCTTCAAACAAGCATGGATTATTTAAGAAATATTTTAGTAATTCAAGGATTTTTGTGTTTTTTATTAAAACTGGCTCTTCAGAAAGATTTTGCTTTTTTATCTCCATAATTAAATCATTTATTTCTATTGTTAATTCTTTTAAGTCCTTGTTTTGTATCTCATTTAATTTAAATGATAATCTGTCAAGATTTATTTTCTTTTCATTTGAAAGATTGTCTAAAAAAGAATCACATTCATCTATGACTTCAAGTTCTGTCTTTGGTTTTCTGTCCATTATATTTTCAAGCTCGTATTTCTTGCTGTTAAAAATTATAACATCAGAATTCTTGTATGCCATGAACTGATCATAATAACCACATCCTTCTTTTCTCTTGAAAATTGTAAATGTTTTGTCTTTTAATCCTTTGTAATATATTTCTTCTGAATCTTCCAAGTCATAATTAACTTCATTTGGTATTATTGGAGACCAGTAAGGGCATGCAGGTGCTATTGACTTTCTTCTTACATCTTTTATACTTTCAAAATTTTCTGATTTTACAAAAGGATTCATCTTAATGTATTTTTCTAATAATTCCTTGCTTTTTTCCTTGATTTCTATTGTACATGGCAAGTGTCTTGCATCACAAGAAGTATTGTCAAAAGGGCAGTAATGATTGTTTCTTCCATCTATTACTGTTATTTTCAGTTTTTCATTGTTATTTTTTAGAATATGATATTTTTTAGTGTAATCTTCTTCATATTGTTTCTGCAGTGGTTTGACGGGAACTACAATTGAAGTTTTTCCTAGTTCTCTTGCAAGATTTAATGCAATTGCACTTTTTCCTGTTCCGCAGGCTCCTTTTATGAATATTATCTTATAACCCTCTTTTATTGCATCTAGGACTTCTTTTACAATATCTAACTGGGATTTATTATTTGAGAAGATTAAAGGTTCAAGGAAAATATCTTTATCATATAAGCTCCATTCCATTTTTTATTTCTAAATTTATGGTTTATAATGTTTTAGTTTTGAGAGACACAAGTTTCTCTCAGCTCTTCTTTAGATAATTTTTTAAAGTATTAATTTTTATAGGTCCTTATGATTTTTGAAATAGATGTAAGTGGAGAGGATATTTTAAATAAAAATTATACTATTTGTATAGCTGGAAAAAATAATAATATTATAAAAGGTTTTAAATTTGACCAAGATTTAATAGAAAAATTAAATTCTAATTATAGGTCTGGAAATTATAAATATAAAAATAGTAGAAAAGGAAAAGTGTCTTTTAAAATAAGGTTATATTCTCTTGTTATTTATTATTGTTTTAAATCTTTAAATATTAAAGAAAATATATCTTTGAATTTATGTAAAGATTTCTATGGTAAAGAAGAAGATATAAAAGTTAATTTAAAATATTTTTTAGGTGATATTTTAAAATTAAGATTAGATAGATTTTGTTTTGCAAGATTAGATAAAGATTCTAATGCTCATGTTTATTCACACCTTATGAGAAAAGATAAAAATAATAAATTACCCACTTATTTAAATATTAGATTAGAAGATTTTGAAAAATATCTTAAAAAATAAGTATACCAAGGGGCACTACAAGAGTGTCGCAACCCTAGTTTGCCCTTCCGGCTTTACGGACGAACTCCCTAGCAATTGGTATAAGTATATGATTTTTTCTTATTATATAAATATTTCTATTTGGTCTTAAAAGCCTTATTTATTGGGTTTATTCTATATTCTTTATAATATAAAACCTTTAAAATTTAGTTTTGAGAGACAGAAGTTTCTCTCGGCTTTTCTTTAGAAAACTTTATATATTAATTAACTACTTTAAAATGATTAATATATATAAATAATAAGGTTTATAAAGAAAATGAGACATAATAAAGTTATGAGAAAAAGAGGAACAAGTTCTATGCATTGTGAAGAGTGCGGAGATAAATTAATAAAATCAAAGGAGCTAATTTTAGTGAATAATAAAGCTTATGCTATTAATGTAGATAAATGCGTAAAATGTGGGGAATCAACAAATGATTTATTTGAATTGGAAAGAATTAGAAAAGAGATATATCCTTCATTTTTAAAACGAATAAAGTCCTTTTTTATATCTAAAAATATTGAATTACTAAATTTTTCTTCGTCTAAAGGGAAAATCCTTTAAGCTTTTCTTTAATTTCATTATATCTTTTTCCTTCTCTACTATTTTTGTTTATATGCTGGAGATGGAATAATTTTATTTGTTGATTATACATATAATAAGAAATTAAGAAATATTGCAGACATAATATAATCTTTTTATCCTCATAAATACAATAAAAATTCTTCTTTGGATTTTTTTCGTTCGGGTTTTCATATAAGTGCTTATCTTCAAGATGCAGCCCTTTTATTAATATCTCAGTTATTTGTTCAGTAGATAACTTAAAATTAGTTTTAAGGTTGTCTATATCAAAGTCCGTATCTACTTTAATAGTTGTATATTCTTTAGAATTTTTAGATATAATATCCTTTATATTTTTATTTAATTCTATCACTTCTTTTAGCAGTTTATCTTCCATTTTTATTACTTTCATTAATATATTTAAGTATTTAAATATAATTCTTTAAGGATATAAAAGATTAAATAATAACAATTTTTACTTTTTTCCATGAAAATTGGCTACCAAGTGTTGCACGTGAGGGTGTTAACAAGCTGACAGATGTTGAATTACTGGCAATTATTATCGGCAAGGGAAAAAATGAGGGTGTCTTGGACCTTTCTATGAGACTTTTGAAAAAATATAATCTGAATAAGCTTGAGTATTTAGGTGTTGAGGAATTAAGCAAGGAATGCAATGACAGGGTAAGCGCGCTGAGAATACTGAGCTTTATTGAGTTAAGCAAGAGATATAATAAATTAGTTAAGGGCGGTTTTAGTGCCAAGGTAATTACTTCTGCTTCTGATGTTTATAATAGTTTTAATTAAGTTTCAGCGTTGAGAGACACAAAGTTTCTCTCGCTCTTCTTTTGTGAAAGATTTATATATTAGAAATTGATTAAAGTAATATGGCTATTTCTTCAGGAAAAGTAAATTTGGGTGGTGCTCCTTATTATGAAGTTTATCAATTTGTATTTTATCTTATTCTATTATTAGTTATTATAGGTATAATTTATTTATTAAGGAAATGTTATATTAAATTTATAAAAAAGAAAAAATGAAAACTAAAAAGAAAGGATTTCCTAAATGGTTAGCAATTGTTCTTTTAATACCTTTAAGTTATATAGCTATTATTCTTATTTTTTATATTATAATAACATTATTTACTATTTATTATGGCAATTATGATTCTGCTGAATCTTTAGGGATGATTTTAGGTGCAATATTATCAGGTTATTTAGTTTATTTAGGTTTTAAGAAATTAATTAAAATAGTAAAAGAAAAGAAAAAATGAATAAAGAGTTAGGTTAATATGGGATTTAAGAATTGGTTTTGTTATTTAATAGAATACATACAAAATACTTATTTTAAATTGATTTTATTGTTTATATTTTCATTTATTGGTTTTGGTCTTTATTCTCAAGAGTTATTAGAAAAACATTTAATTATATCATTAATACTTCTTGTAATAAATCTTTATTTAATCAAGCAATTATTATATAAAAGAATTAGATTCACAAAATTATTGGTAATTATAGTTATATTATATATATCATTTTCCTTTACACAAACTTATTCACAAAAAATATTTCATAAGACAGGAATCATAGCTTTTTTAGATAATGATATAATAAATAAGATTTCTTTAGAAGTAGATGATGTTAAAACAAATATTGAAACAGAAATTGCAAAAAGTTCAAAAGAAAGAGATATGGAAACATTTGATTATATTAATCAATTAAGAGAAGAAAAGGGCTTAAGAAAAATGGAATGGGATAACAGAGCATATGAAATGGCAGTGAGTAGGTCAAAAGATATGGCAGATAGAAATTATTTTTCACATTTAACTCCTGAAGGTCAATGTATGCAGACTTTAAAATCAAAATATGGTTTTGGTTCAGGGGAGACTGTAGCAGAAAATATTTGGATGATAAGCGGAGGCACTGCTAATCCGAATGAAGCATTAACATCATGGATAGGAAGTCCTGGACATAATGCAAACTTATTTTATAAAGACCATGTCAAAGGTGCAATTGGTTGCTATGGGCGATATTGTGTATTTAATGGAGTCAATAATGATCCTTATGGATTAGGTGCCGCTCCGTGTTCAATGTATGATTAGATTTCTAAACGTTTAACAACTTCCCATTTATGAAACAAGGCAGAGTCTCTCTTTAGCAAACTTTATTAAATCCTTTAAATATATTAACAATATATGGCAAAAGTTGTTTTAATTTCATGTGTTAGTAAAAAACTTAATCATAAATCTAAAGCTAAAGATTTGTATGTAAGTCCTCTTTTTAAGAAAGAATTTGAATATGCTAAATTATTAAATCCAGATAAGATTTTTATTCTCTCTGCTAAATATGGTTTATTGAAATTAGACGAAGAAATAGAACCTTATAATAAAACTCTCAATAAGATGTTATCAAATGAAATCAAAGAGTGGGCAGATTCTGTATTGAACCAATTGAAAAAAGTCTCTGATTTAAATAAAGATGAATTTGTATTTCTTGCTGGAAAAAATTATAGAAAATTTTTACTCCCTTCCCTTAAATATTATAAAATTCCTATGGAACATATCACTCTTTTTTATCAACTAGGTTGGTTGAAAAAAGAAATTTCAAAATTGAGGAATAAAAATGAGTAAAGATTGTAATACAATTCATCAATGGTTTAATGGAATGAAGAAGTTTACATTTCCATTTGATAAACAAGAAATACCAGAAAATGGAATTTACATTTTTTTTGAAAAAGGAGAATTTTCTCACAATACAAATAGAATAGTTCGTGTTGGTACCCATACAAGTAAAAATCAATTAAGGTCAAGGTTACAACAGCATTTTATTAATGAAAATAAAGATAGAAGTATTTTTAGAAAACATGTAGGTAGAGCTTTGTTGAGTAAAGAAAATGACCCATTTCTTGAGCAATGGGAATTGGATTTAACCACAAGAAATGCTAAAGACAAACATTCTAACTTTATTGATTTTGAAAAGCAGAAAAAAATTGAAAAGCAAGTAACAAAATATATTCAAAATAATGTTTCTTTTGTCGTTTTTCAGGTTGATGATAAAGATAAAAGATCTGAATTTGAATCAAAAATCATTTCTACTATTTCTCTTTGTGATGAATGTAAACCATCACAAAATTGGTTAGGGTTATTTTCTCCAAAAGAAAAAATAAAGAAAAGTGGGCTTTGGTTGGTTAAAGAACTTTTGAAAATTCCTTTATCTGATGAAGATATGATAGAATTAAAACAACTTCTTAATATTCATTAATTCTTCTCATTATAATTGGATTAACATTAAGAGATACAAAGTCCCTCTTAACTCTTTCATTCTATTATATTAAATAATATAAAATTTTATATATAGTCTATAATTTATTTGATTATGAAAATCAAAGATTTACCTCAATTTAATAGACCTGGATTTAAACTAACTAGGAATGGGGTTGGTTCTCTGGATGATGCAGAATTATTATCTATAATCTTTGGGATTGGTTCTAAAGAAGAAAGTGCTTTAGAATTAGCTAATCGTTTGCTTAAAAAATATAATTTTAATAAATTAGAGGATTTGTCTGTTAATGATTTAGCAAAAGAATGCAATAATAATTTTAATAAAGCTTTACAATTGTTAAGTCTAATTGAAATATGTAAACGTTATAATACATTAATTAGTGGAGGGTATTGCTCTTCTATTAAATCTGCTAATGATGTATTTAATATATATAGAAATAAATTCATAAATTCTAAAAAAGAATATGTAGTTGTTTTATATTTAAATATACACAAAAAAATTATTAAACAGGAAACTGTTTCTATTGGGATTTTAGATGCTTCTTTAATACATCCCAGAGAAATTTTTAGTAATGCAATAAAGGAAAATGCAAGTTCTATAGTTTTGGTACATAATCATCCAAGTGGAGAAATTGAACCTTCTGAAGGGGATAAAAATGTAACAGAGATGATAAAAGAAGCTGGAAAAATCATAAAAATTAATTTAATAGACCATATTATAATTGGAAATAATAATTACTATAGTTTTAGAGAATCAGGTACATTATAAATTATTTTTATACCCAATCTCTTGCAATTACTTCTGCTTGTTTTAATACTGTTTGTGTTGCTGATTCTTGTTTGTCTGGAGGATAACCATATCTTCTTAAAATCTTTTTTACACAAACCCTTAGATTTGCCTGAACATTTTCTCTTATAGCCCAATCTATTGTAACATTTTTCCTTAATGTATCTGATATTTCTTTAGCAATTTTTCTTAATATTTCATCACCTAAAATTTTAACTGCACTATCATTAACTTCTAATGCATCATAGAAAGCAATTTCATCATCATTTAATCCTAATTTTTTACCCTCATTTTGGTCTTTTTTTATTGTTTTTGCTAGTTCTATTAATTCTTCAACTATTTTTGCAGTTTCTATTGCTTTATTAGTATATTTTTTTATTGTTTTATCTAGCATTTCTGCAAATGATCTTCCTTTTACAACATTTTTCTTTGAAATTAATTTGATTTCATCTGTTAAAAGTTTTTTAAGTGCTTCAAATGCAAGATTTTTTTGAGGTATATCTTTTACTTCCACTAGGAATTCTTCAGATAATACTTCAATATTTGGTTTTTTCATACCAACAGATTCAAAAATATCTATAACTCTGTCAGAAATAACTGCTTTTGAAATTATCTGCCTTATTGCACTATCTAACTCTTCTGATTCCTTACTTTTAATTAATGTAAGTTTAGTTAATTTAGATTTTATTATCTGGAAGAAACCAACTTCTTCTTTTATTTTTAAAGCCTCTTCTTTAGGGACAGCTAGAGAAAAACTTTCTATTAATTTCTTAGTGTGTATCAAAAATCTTTCTTTTCCATTTTCTTGTTTTAAGATATGTTCTATTGCATTTGGAACTAAAGCTAATAAATCTTTTAATGATTTTTCTAATGATTTTTTATATTCAAATCCATGCATTAAATTAGATATAATTTCATATTCTGACATCATTAATCTAACTGCTTCTTCTTGATCAAGAACAGGTTTTCCTTTTCCACCACTTTCAGTATATGTAGATAAAGCTTTTTTTAATTCTTGTGCAATTCCAATATAATCAACAATTAATCCTCCTGTTTTATCTTTAAAGACTCTATTTACTCTTGCAATTGATTGCATTAATCCATGACCTTGCATTGGTTTGTCTATATACATTGTATGTAAACAAGGAACATCAAAACCTGTAAGCCACATATCTCTAACAAGTACTATTTTTGTTTTACTTTCAGGATCTCTAAATATATTACCCAAATCTTTTCTTTTATCTTTGGTTCTTATATGTTCTTGCCATTCTTTTGGATCTTTTGGAGAACCAGTCATAATTACTTTTATTTTATCTTCTTTTTCCCATTCTGGTTTTAATTTTATTATTTCATTGTATAAATTTACACAAATTCTTCTACTCATACAGACAATCATTGCTTTTCCTTCAATTGTTTTTTCTTTTTCTTCAAAATGTACAATAATATCTTTAGCAATTCTTTTTATTCTTTCAGAGCTTCCAACAATAGCTTCTGTTCTAGCCCATTTACTTTTTAATTTTTCTTTTCTTTCTTCTTCCTCTTTTTCAGTAACTTCTTCAAAATCTGGATCAATTTTTAATCTTTCTTCTGGCTTCAATTCTAATTTTGCTAATCTGCTTTCATAATAAATTCCAACAGTAGTCTTATCTTCAATAGATTGTTTAATATCATAAACATCAACATAATTTCCAAAAACACCTAAAGTGCATCTATCTTTCTTTTCTATTGGAGTTCCTGTGAAACCAATAAAAGAAGCATTTGACAAGGCATCTCTCATATGTTTTGCAAAACCATCAATAAAATCATATTGACTTCTATGAGCTTCATCTGCTATTACTATTATATTTTTTCTTTCTGAAAGTAAAGGATATCTCATTCCTTTTTCATCAGGGAAAAACTTTTGTATAGTTGTAAAAATAATTCCTCCAGATGAAACTTTAAGTAATCTTTTTAATTCTTCTCTTGATTCTGATTGTTTTGGTTCGTGCCTTAATAAATCTTGACAAGAAGCAAAAGTTCCAAATAATTGATCATCTAGATCATTTCTATCTGTTAAAACAACGATTGTTGGGTTTTCTAAGTCTTTTGATAAAACCATTTTTCCAGAATAAAAAACCATTGTTAAACTTTTTCCAGAACCCTGAGTATGCCAGACAACTCCTGCCCTTTTATCTGATTTTGTTGCTTCTATTGTAGATTCTATTGCTTTGTTTGTAGCATTATATTGATGGTATGCTGCTAATTTTTTTGATAAAGTAATTGTGTTTTTTTTATTATCTTTTTCTTTTTGAAAAACAATAAAGTTTTTAATTAAATCCAATAAAACTTCTTGTTTTAACATCCCATTTATCATTATTTCTAATTCTGTCATTAATTTTTTTGGTTTTTCTCCATTAATTGTCTTCCAAGGAGAAAATCTTTCAATTCCAGAAGTTATTGTTCCTGAATGAGTTTCTAAGCCATCACTTATTATTACTATTTCATTAAATCTAAATAAAGAAGGTATTTGTAGTTTGTAGGTTTCTATTTGATTATATGCATTAAACATTGTAGCATTTTCATCAGCAGGATTTTTTAATTCTATTAAAACTAAAGGTATTCCATTTACAAATAATATAATATCTGGTCTTCTATTGTTTTTGTCTTCAATAATTGTAAATTGGTTAATTGCTAAAAATTCATTATTTTTTATGTTTTCATTATCAAAAAGTTGGATTGTATTATGTTTTATTCCCTCTTTTGTTTTGTATTCAACAGGAATACCATCTGTTATAAATTTATGAAAATGCTGATTGTTTATAATCTGATTTTGTTCCTGCCTTTGAATTTTCTTTATTGCTTCTTCTATTGCTTCTTTTGGAATATTTTTATTTATTCTTTCTAAAGCATTTCTTAATCTTTTTACTAAGATAACTTCATTATATTTTCTTTCTTCATTAATTCCATCTTCAGAAATATCTGGACCATAAACTATTTTATATCCTAATTCTTCTAGCATTTCTAAACATGCATTTTCTATTTCTGATTCAGTTATTATCTTTGGCATCTTATTTTATAATATCTTCTCTTTAATAATCTTTTTTATTTGTTTTTCTATACTCAAATAGTTTTGCATATTGTTTGTAACAAATGAAAATATCGGTTTTTCTCCATATTCAGATAAAGATTTTCCACTATAATGATTACAATGAAATTGTGCAATCAAATGTTTTTTTGGATGATTTTTGAATTCACAATAATAAACGATTTCATTTTTACCAACTTTTAAACCATGCCTTTCTCCATGTCCAAATAAAAGAATAGAATATACTCTTTTATCATTTATTATATTTTTGAGTTGATCAGAATTAACTCTATTATAAACTACATAAGATTTATTATTCTTTTTAAGATATTTAATTAGTTTGATTACACCATCTAATCCAAAAGAATGAATATTCTCTGGAAAATAGTTATTAGCTAAAACGATTGCTATATGTTTGTTTATATTACCATTTCTTGAATTCTTTTTTATATAGTTATGATTTTTCCAAGAAAGCAGTGAAATTGGGAAGATGAACAAATATTGATACCATTTTTTACCCACTCCAATCAAATTCAAATAAAGTTTGTTATATCCATCAAAAATTAAATAAAATAGAAAAAGAAATATAGGAAAAAATATAAATAAAAATATAATCCACATTATAATTTCAATAATAAGAATATTCATTTTAGATTAACTCTTATCTTTCCTAACATTAATCTCGGTAAAAGAGAATCACGAATTTGTGACAAATTCTTAACTTCAATTAGATTATTAATAAGTTTATTAAAAATTGGTTCTATAAGTATAGAAAATTTACTGAATATCTCATTATTTGGAATAGCCAAATTCATATGATCTAATGATGCTCCTGCATGTAGTATGGTTGTACCAATTGCATAAGTGTAAATTGTATTTTGAATAAATTTATTCTTTAATAAAAAATAAATATATCCCTTTGGGACAGCTCCTTTATCTTTGCTATATACTTTCCTTATACCACTGGAAAAAGCACCTTCCATACCTACTCTTACTATTCCAATTGTTGCATCAAGAGATAGTAAGATGTCATCTTGCTTACATAGCTTTTTTTCAGCTAATTTTAGAGGAATAAATATTTTTTCTCTTCTTGGTGTGCTTATATCTCCAACTCTAATGAATTGGATATCATTTTTAGAATATTTAGTTAGGTAATATTTAGAACCAGGCTCAATTCCCTTTTCAAACATTAAAAAATCTTGAACATTTTCAATTTTCCACTTTTTAGGTATTTCTCCTAATTCACTCTCAATCATTTCTTTACCAGAACTTTTGTAGGGTTTGCCTTTCTCGTCTGGAAATTCAAAGTCAATAAACCATCTTTTGAAAATTGCCCCCCCGATTGCTTTAAGGTTTTTGTTCATTTGTTGATTAAGTTCGATTTTAGAGTCGAGAGAGGAGAGGATAGCGACGATTTGTTGTTGTTCTGTTAATGAAGAAAGAGGAATATTAATATCCTTTATTCTAAATAAGGCTAATTTACCTTGCGTTGTGCCGACAGTCAAACTTCGTATCTGATCTTGTCCGATTTTAGTATTAAGAAAATAAGATAGCCATTCTTTTGTTGTTTTTTTAATATTTGTAAGTCTTGCACAATTCTCTGTGAGATTGGCACCACTTATAATTTCAGGCACTAACCCAACAAGTCCAATAGTTCCTACAATAGAAATATAAATATCATCTTTGGTTATTATATATCTTGATATTTTATTAAAAGTCTCATCCTCTAAAAAAAGTAATTCATTTACTTTGATGGTTCCATTTGCTAAATCTCTCACACGAATATATGGATGTTGCGTTTTGTATTCGACGAGAGTTTTACTTTTAGGAAGTCGTTTACCACTTTTAACTTCACATACACTTCCTAACTTTACAACTTTCCAATCTTCAGGAATCATTCCTATTTCAGTTTGTTTAAATTTAGTTTTTTGTTTTTGCATTTTTTGTTTTAATTTTTTTTAATTCTACTTTGTAACATTCATTGATAATAAAAGCTAATTGCACTGTCGCCATTGTATAAACCAAAGATTCCCAATTATCAATTTTAACTAATTGTGCTTTATGAACTATTTTATGCCTAAGGAAAATCATCTTGTTTACTGTATTTACCATCCTAACTAATTTTTCTTGTTCTTTTGGAAGAGCAAAATTTGCGCCAAAATTTTCTATTATAAATTTAGTCATTTTCTTTTCAATATTTGGAGAATGTTTTTTTCTAGGATCGGGAATCTTTCCCCTTAATTTTGATAATCTGATATTAGTCTCTTGAGTGGGTAGATTCTTAAAATTTTTCCCAATTTTTAGTAGATCACATAATAAAACTATATCTTTGATATTTTGGAAATTCATTTCCTCAACCATAATCTCGGAAATTTTTATCTTATTTTTGTTTATTTCCTGTAATTCGTCTATATTTGCCTTAACTGAATTGAAATTTTTTGTTTTCTTTAGCTCTCCTACTGAAATAATTGTTTTATCAATAGCTAATTTAAAAATCTCTTGTAAGAAGTATTCCAAACAAGACACCAAGAAAACAATAAGCTGGATTCTAGACTGATATTGCTCTTTTTTGCCAAATTTCATCATCATGATTTTTCTTTCTAAGTAGAATGCATCAACGATCTTTTTTTCAAAGACATTATATGGGCTTGTTTTTACAGAAAAAGTTCTATTTTCCAATATTTTATTGATTTTCATTTTCCTATTTCAATTTTTTTGAATTTTGTGGATTTCATTTAAACAGCTTTTCCTTTAGAAGGATACCTTAATAATTTTCTATGATTCCAATCAGGAACACTTATCTTTTCATCTACTAAATCTAAAAGGTCTTCCAGTTCTTCTTTAGTTTTGATCTTTATTTTATGATCAGCAATTTGAAACCGATATTTCCTCTTTCTTTTGTTTTTCAATGCAGTTATTCTGTCTAAAGAAATTTCGTCCTCATAAAGAGATTTTATTCTAGCTATTTGCTCATTTAATCTTAAATCCTGTATAAAGCTATCCTTTAATTTAAGAACATTTCCAGAATTATCTTTCTTTTTTGTATCAATATCTTCTATTTCTATAAAATCAAATTTTTCAAAAAATGAAGTGGCTTCTTGAATACAATATTCATATAGCTTAAATAATGTCTTAAAGTTATATCTATCGAATATGAGAATATGATTATTAAATCGTTTTCTTTCTCTATCTGTGCTTCCATCAGCTATAAAATTCTTTAGATAAATAAAATCTATAGAATCATCAAAATAAATAAAATCTCCCTTGAGGGTAGTTATTTCTCCACGATATATATGGAATTTTTTCTTCTTGCTTATCCTTACTCTATTAAGTTTTCTAAAATAAAGAAATTCTTGGCTTTGTTTAGATACTTTAATAACAATTGAATAATATCCAGAAAACTCATCTGAAGCCAAATCGTGATCTACTTCCGGATCAAGTTTATTTAATAATAGTTCAAAGTGATTATTATATTGAGTTAATTCTTGTTGGAGGAGATAATATTTTTTCTGTGGAGAATCATCACTCATAAAAGCTTCAAATTCTGATAAATTTAAGATTAAATTTCCGCTTTCGTCGCAAAGATGACTTTTTAATATTTCCCTAAATTGATTTTTTATGGGCTCATCTAGATTTATCTTCTTTATTTCAAGATATTCTTCTGGAGAGGTGCTAGCCCTAGTATCTCTCTTTATTAAAAACCCCTCAATATTCCATTCGTTAAGATTTAATTCCATGTCTTAAACACCCTATTATTTAATTGGGTTACTTTTACATATCCCGAGTGAGCTTCTTGATTCGAGACTATGATCTTATCTTGTACCAATATAAAATGATATTTTAGAAAAAATAGATTATATAAAACTCCATATTCATCTTTAAAAATTAAAATTATTCCTCCTAAAATAAATACACTCGTAGCAACAATCATTGAGGGAATATGTAACTCTGAATTCTTTAAAAAGAAATCTAAGAGGAAGGTTAAAAATGGAGAAATTGCTCCCAAAAAGTAAATTGCATATTTTGAATCTTTCTTTGAACTTTTAACTAATATCTCACAATCTGCAGATTTTTTATTTTTTATTAAATTAAAAAAGATTATCGGACTAGTTATTAAACAGATTAAAAAAAGCCCCCCCATAAAAATATTAAAAAAGTCAAATTCGTGAAGCTTAATAAGTTTATAAAAGTCGATCTTCATTATATAAAAATATGCCCAAAAGAGATACAGAGGAAATAATGATGTAAAAAGATAAATTACTTTTCCAAGAAAGCTTAGTCGTTTTGTCATCCTTTAAATCCTCCACCCCAGCTTTCCAAGATTTTGTTTTATTTCTTCATCGAGTTTTTTGCCCTCTTGCATCTGTTTGGATAATTCGGAAGTCAATCTTTTCATTTTTTCATCAAATAATTCTAAATCTTCTTCCTCTTCTTCAGCTCCAACATACCTGCCAGGAGTTAAAATATGCTCCTGCTTTCTTATTTCATCTAAAGAAGCAGATTTACAAAATCCTAAAACATCTTTATATTTTCCACTTTCTCCTCTCCAAGCATGATAAATATCAGAAATTTTCTTAATATCCTCTTCGCTTAATTCTCTATGCCTTCTATCAATCATTAATCCCATTTTACGAGCATCAATAAATAAAACTTTTCCTCTTCTATCTTTAAATTTATTATTTTTCTTATCTCTAGCAACAAACCAAAGGCATGCAGGAATCATTGTATTGTAAAATAGTTGTGATGGCAAAGCTACCATACAATCAATTAAATCAGCTTCAATTATATTTTTACGAATTTCTCCTTCATTTGAAGTATTAGAACTCATAGAACCATTAGATAAAACAAAACCAGCAATTCCAGTTGGGGCTAAATGATAAATGAAATGCTGAACCCAAGCAAAATTAGCATTTCCAGTTGGTGGAACTCCATATTTCCAACGAATATCATCTTTAAGCATTTCTCCTTTCCAATCAGAATCATTAAATGGTGGATTAGCTAAAATAAAATCTGCTTTCAAATCTTTATGAGCATCATTCAAAAAACTTCCTTCATTATTCCATTGAATATTTGTATCAATTCCTCTAATAGCAAGATTCATTTTTGCAAGTTTCCAAGTTGTTTGATTGCTTTCCTGCCCATAAATAGAAATATCCCCAATTCTTCCACTATGTTCTTTAATAAATTTCTCACTTTGAATAAACATTCCACCAGAACCGCAACATGGATCAAAAACTCTGCCTTTATAGGGTTCAATCATTGAAACAAGTAATTTAACAATACATCTTGGAGTATAGAACTGACCACCTTTTTTACCTTCTGCATCAGCAAATTGTCCTAAAAAATATTCATAAACCTTGCCTAAAATATCTTTTGTTTTACTTTCATAATCTCCTAAACCTATTGTTCCAATTAAATCTATTAATTCCCCTAATCTTTGTTTATCTAAAGAAGGTCTTGCATAATTATTTGGTAAAACTCCTTTTAAAGAAGCATTATATTTTTCAATAGAATCCATTGCATCATCAATAATATTTCCTATTGTAGGTTGTTTTGCATTTTTTTGAATGTAACTCCATCTAGCTTCTTTAGGAACCCAAAAAATATTCTCTGCTTTATATTCATCTGGATCTTCTGGATCAGAACCTTCATGAGTATTTTCTTGTAAAAATTCATGCTTTTCTTCAAAAGTATCAGAAATATATTTTAAAAATATTAGACCAAGAACTACATGCTTATACTCTGCAGCATCCATATTATTTCTTAATTTATCTGCAACTTTCCAAAGCTTTTGCTCAAATCCTAAATTTGCTCCGTTATTATTAATCATTTTTTTTATCTATTATATCTTTTCTTTTTTAGATAATTTGTATTTAATTTCTTCAGGTATTTTACTTTCTTTATCTCCTGTGATTATATACTCTTCTCTTGTTGTAGATATATTTACTGGTTTAATCTCTCTTCCTAACTCTTTTTCTTTTTTCAATTTTTTATAAATAAATTCTATTAATTTAAAAACAAAGTTTCCTGCACCACCCCCAATTACACTTATTGATATATCTGTTAATATTGAACCTTTATTAGCTTTTAATTCAAATTTAATATTCCCTTTTGCAACATATTTGTATAATTCGTGTGTTAAATAAGTAGCATTATCTACATCCCAATTTGCTTTAATTCTTATTATTTCTTCCATTTTTCATCTCCCCTCGCACCATTCACAACTTTTTTCCGGACACTCCTTATTCAGCAGCTCAACTGCATTTTTAAATATTTTCTCTGCATTCTTGACATCAATTTTTCTCTTGACAAGATGAGCATCAAAAATAATCTCTCCTGTCTCCAAAACTTCCTTAGGAACATAAAACAATAAAAAAGCATAATCCTCTGTCTGATATCCATTCTTCCTTAATAAATAATTATAAATGTCCAGCTGATTCTGATAGTGATCTGCAGTATCTTCCTTAAGATCATATCCTCTTGTCTTATAATCAAGAACAATTAATTTTTCTCCCTTAACCAGTATATTGTCCACAGCACCAAACAATATATTCCCTTCTTCATCCTTGTACTGTATTCCCTTAAGATTATTTCTCCAAATTTTCAATTTTTCCTCATCCTCAAATAAATTACAATTATCTCTGCATTCACTTTTTCTTAATTCAGGTGGTAATTCATTTTTTTTCATGAACCTGTCAAAATGTACCTTAAGAATACGATCCATTCCAGAAGGAAGACTAGGAAATATACCAGAAGGTCTTTTCCAGACTTTATGCTTGTCAAGCCAAAAACATCTTGGACACTCTTTCATAAGTCCTAAACTTGAGGGGGATAGTTTATATTCCATTTTTCCTTAAAACCGAAAGGTTTAAATTACTTAAATCTTTATATGTTCTGATAGTAATGCGCTTTAGCGCTTCGCAGTTTACTGCCTGGCAACAAAGGACTTCAGCTCTTTGAGCTCTGGTTACTATCATTTTTTAATTATTTTAATTAACTCCTTTATATTTAATTCTAATGTGATATAATTCTTTAATTCTTCCTTATTTTTATTTCTAAATGCTTTTCCTGCACTGTCAATTAGAGAGGGCTTTGAGAATTTTGTCTGAACAATATCTTCTTGTTTAAGACTAGGTAAAATCTTTGATATATTCTTAAAGACCATATCTTTAATCTCATGAAAATGCCCATCAAAATCATTACAAATTTGAATATTTACTTTATCAATTTTTCCAAGGTCTTTTAATGCCTTTTCTAGAAGTTTAATTACAATTGCTGTGTGAAATCTTAATCTAAATCTATTTTTTCTTTTTTTATCAGAGAGATTATCTATATTTAGATTTCCTTGTTTATATTGATAAATTACATCCTCTTTAATATTTTGGGCAATATTTATACCATAAACTTTTTTAGCATTCACAACTAGGACAATAGAATAATCCTTTTCAAATAAATCCCCTCCAGATTTATCAATTTGAAATAAATTTATCATAAAAGTCTCCTAGAATTAGTGATTGTGAAGCCTGGCATGTTCATATGAAGATACCAAGGACTTAAAGTATAATCATCCAATAACTTTCTCAAATCATTGGGGAGTATGTTGAATTTAGGAGTAAAAACTATTTTAAAAATCTTTTGTTTTATTGTACTATTCATCTTCAATAATTGTTTTCTTTCTTTAAATAGTTTTTGCGAACTTTTCCTAAAAGTTCAAAACTAACACCTCTTTATTAAAACCAAAAGTTTAAATTCCTTAATTTATCTAAATAAGTATATAGGGCAACGCGACCTGACGAACCCCATGCTTGACGTGGTTAGTAGGATAGACGGACGCCATAACCCTGTATAATTTTTTATGATTTATCATTTTTCCCTCCTAATATTAATGATATTTTTGCCACAAATTTCCTTGCATTTTCATATATTTCCTCAAGCCTTCTTTCAGTATAAGTCTTAATTGCAGAATATCTTGCTAT
>JAHIVQ010000073.1 GCA_018816585.1 Nanobdellota archaeon | reverse complement strand
AGCTTATGGAATTGATTTATATTCAAATAATTTAATATCTGCAAATTCAAGTTCAATCAATCTAACAATTCCATCTCAGGAGACAGGTCAACAATTAACAGTATTAAAAAATATTTGGTATAATAATCAAAGTTCAAACGATGTAAATTATACTATAATAGTACAAGTAATTAATTCTGGAGGAGTTGATTTAACTGGAATTAATGTTCAGGATTTAACTGATTTATCATTAAACACTTGGATAAATTTAAACAAGAGCCAAGATTATAATTATTCTGGTTCTCTTATAATTTCAAAAGCACAATCTAATACAGAACATGCTTTTAGTATTGCTTCAGCTAGTGTTAATTTTGAAACATATACTTCTAATAAAATTAATGTTTTAATTCCAGGATTTGGAGGAGGTCCAAATGATGTAAAAGTTTACGCACCCTCTTCTGTAACTGCATCTACAAACTTTGATACAGTAATAAATATTACAAACATAAATCCAGATATAGGGCAAGACTTTACAATAACTTATTGGATAACTAATGATGCTGAGACACTAAACTATACTTCTAGCGGAGAAACAATGTATATTGCTGCTACACAAGTTAATTCAACAACAGTTACATTACAATCTCCAAATTCAGCAGGAACTTATAGATTTAGAGCTTTAGTAACAGGAAGTGGAGTAACAACTCCTGCTACATCTTTTGATGCTTTTGATGTTACATCTGCAGGTGCTGGAGCTGGTGCAGGAGGGAGTGGAAGTGGAATAACAGAAACTCCAAAGGTAACTGTTCCTGAAGAACAGCCACTAATTATAGGAAAAGCGGTAAAAGAATTATTGTTTGATACAAATTTAAGAATATTAGATAAATATAAAGAAGTTAATGCTGGAGATATAATAACAGCTGAAATAACAATATATAATGTTGGTGAAAATGAGGAAAAAAGAGATACATTAGTAACTTACTTTATTAAAGATTTGGATGGAAAAATATTAAGTTCCGAATCTGAAACAATTGCTATTAATACAAAAACAAATTTTGTAAAAGAAATATATATTCCAAGAAATTTAAAACCAGGAGAATATATATTTGAAGTTGAGATAAAATATAATAGTTTAGTTTCAAAGAGTAGTTCAAGATTTAATATAATTAAAGAAACACGTATAGGAGAAGCAGCAAAAATAATAACTCTAACTAATTTATTTTACATTTTAATCCCAATAATAGTTTTAATCTTACTTATTATTTTAGTCAGATTTTTATCGCAGAAGAAAAGAGTTATGTATAATGGAGAAAGTAAATTATATGAACAAAAAAAAGTAATAAACTCTTATATGGATAAGGCAGTTAAAAATAATCAAGTTGAAATTAAAAATCATTATAAAAAAACCTTGTATGAAAGATTAAAAGATGCAGCAGGAATAATATTCAATATTTCCGCTATTCCAAAAAAAGAGAATAGTATCAAGTGGTTAATGAACAAAAGAATATATACAGATTCTGGACGTCATCTTGGTTTGATAGAAGAAGTTATCATACAAGGAGACAGGATATATGGATTAAAAATAAAACTCAATAAAAAACAATTCTCTACTAAAGGAATTATAATTACATGGAAAGATGTTGTAAACTGCGGGGAAATTGTTATTGTTAATTCAGAAGTATTAAATTCTATAGATTGATAATACAAAATGATTTTATAATGATTTCAGCTTTCTCTGTATATCCATTATTTCTCTTGTAAGCTGATCTTCTTCTCTTGAAACATGAACTTTTGGCGGTTCTATTTTAATCTGTTTTTCAACGGTTTTTACTTCTTTTTTTTCATGAATTTCTTTCTTCTCTTCCTTAATTTCTTTTGGTTTTTCTTCTGGTAATTCAGGCATGCTGTTTATCAGGCTTTTATTTGTTTTTTTCATATCTAAAACTAAGCCTCTTATTTCCTGTATTTTTTTTACTTTTCTTTCTCTTATTATTTTCAAACTTTCATAATATTTCAGAATTGTAGTTGTATTTATTGCATTTTCAAGAATTTCCTTTCTGAAAGAAACAGGATTTTCAATATAAACATACATCGGATTTTCTTTTTCCATTATGCTTCAAACAACTTTTTATCAATATCAAGAAGTTTCTCTTTTATTCTGTTAATTTCTGATCTCCACTGTTCTAATTCACGGTTTTCTTCAAGTCTTATGCGATCAACTTCATCAAGAATGTGCTCTGCTTCTCTTAATCTGTTTTTGATATGTTCAATATCATTTACAGCTTGTTTATAATTGTCAATTCTTACAAATAATGGCTTTTCTTCTTTTCCCATTAATTCCATATGTCTCATTGGCATTGCTCTTTCAAGCCCGTGTGGAACCATTTTTCTTACAGGTATCTCTGATTGTTCTTTTGTTTCTTTAATTATATCTCTTAATTCATGTATTTCTGGTCTATCATTAATTGGTCTTATCTGAGGTTCATAGCTTGGAAACTCCAGCTTTGGCAATTCAGGTAGTTTTATAGAATCTTCTGACCTCTTTTTTTTGAATAATGACATATAAACTAAAGTATTTACTCCTTTATTAAACTTTTTCTTATTATTTGAATGTAGTAAATAATCAAAAGCTTTTTATATTTGCCCTATTTATAAAAATCCTATGCCAAAAAAGAGTAAAAAGAAGATTATTAAGAAAATTATTAAGAAAGTTGATAAAAAAGTTGTTAAAAAAACAGCAAAAGTTACTAAAAAACAAGTAAAGATTTCTAAGATTATTATTTCAAGAAAAGAATTAGATGATTTAATGACACATTTGATAAACAAGGAAGCAGTTGATGTTATAATGCAATTGCAGAAAAGAAAAAATGTTTCTGAATTCTCTCTTGCAGAAAAATTAAAGATGTCAATAAACCAGTTCAGAAATATTATTTACAGGCTTGATGCTTTTAATCTAGTATCATCATCAAGAAAAAAAGACAAGCAGAAAGGATGGTATGTTTATTACTGGACTTTTTATCCTGAAAGGCTTGAACAATTATATCTTCAATTAAAAAGAAAAAAATTAGAAAGATTAAAGAAAAAATTAGAGCTTGAACAAAAAACAGATTTCTATATTTGCCCGAATAAATGCATTCGTGTTCCTTTGGCAGAGGCAATGGAATTAAGTTTCAGATGTCCTGAATGCGGAAAGTTATTGCAGGAAGATAAATTAAATGCAATAAAAAAAACATTAAAGGAAATAGAAGATATTGAGAATGAATTAAAACAAGCTAATAATCCCTTGTAAAACTTTAGATCCATCTAATGGTGGTATTGGTATCATATTGAATATAAACAATATCATATTTATTTGTTTTGTTAAATATAAAAATAAAGCTGTTTTTCTCTTAAGATTTTTTGCATTATTAAGTATTGCCCATGAACCCAACCATAACACTAAATTTATAGCAGGTCCCGCAAATGCAATTATGCTTATTTGGTAATTTGTCTGCAAGGAATTTATTAAAACATAACCTGGTGCAATTATCAAAAAAGGGCTTTTTATCCATTTTAAGAATATTCCAATAAATAAACCAAATGCCCACATTTGGAATACTGCCTCATAACCAAATCCCATTGCAACAAATTTATGGCTTAATTCATGAAGTATTATTCCAGGTGCTGCAACTAGAGCTGCAAATTTAAAATTATCCCAATCAAATTTTTTATTATATAAATTAAGATTCGGCAGTTTAATAAAATCCATGAAAATATATGCTATAACCAAGGTTGTTATTAACATATATAATAATTCTAAAGGGCTTATTAGCATAAATTTTTAATGAAACAAAACCTTTAAATATCTTTCATTTTAATCTGAACATATGAGTCTTTATAATTATATGAAGGAATCTTGGAGAAATATAGGGGATAATAAAATCTTACGTCAATCTAGATTAATACAATGGAGACGTGAACCTGTAGTTCTAAAAGTAGAAAATCCTACAAGATTAGATAGAGCAAGATCACTAGGTTATAGAGCAAAAAAAGGATTTTTAATAGCAAGAGTAAGGTTATCAAGAGGCGGAAGAAAAAGAGAAAAAATAAGAAAGGGTAGAAGAAGCAAGCACTTTGGAAGAAGAAAGATTGTTGGAAAATCATATCAATGGATTGCTGAAGAGAGAGCAAATAAAAATTTTATTAATCTTGAAGTTCTTAACAGTTATTTACTAGCAAAAGATGGAAAGAATATCTGGTTTGAAGTAATTCTAGTTGACCCTGAAAGACCGGAAATAAAGGCAGATCATAGGATAAATTGGATTAATAATCCTGCTAACAGAGGACGTGTTTTTAGGGGATTGACAAGTGCAGGAAGAAAAAGTAGAGGTTTATTAAATAAAGGCATTGGTGCTGAAAAAATAAGGCCTAGTTTAGCTTCAAATCAAAGAAGAGCTAAATAGTACTATTCTATAATAGTTACAAAATAGTAATATTTATAAAGGTTTTAGAACCAAATTAATTATGGAAAAAGCTGAAGCAGTTGGTCTTTTAGAAAAATTAAAGAAAGAAATAGAACCTTTTAAAGCAGGTCTTGAAATTACAATAAATGAAGAAGAGGCAATTATTATATTTGGTTGGGACCATAATTCTATATTGGAAATATTTATGGATAGAAATGTGCCTGAGAAATATAGTGTCCAATCTTTATCTTTGTATCCTACAGATGAACTTGATAAAGGTTCTAATGCTAAATTACCTTACTCTCATTCTCAGAATTTGACTATGCAAGAAACATTAAAAATTTGTAAGGATTTTATAAAAAAATACAAATCACCAGAAAATTATGAGTAATCTTATAAATTAACTACTTGTCTTAAATCTTTGAATTGTATATAATTATAACTTTGGGGTGTTATTCTTCTTTCTCTTGCTTCTATATCCCAACTACCAACATATCCGCCAGAACTTATATGATATAATAAATCAGCTATATACACCTTAATTGTATCCCCTGAAATTGAAAAGCTCCACACAATTCTTCTTTTTTCATGGCCTCTTGGACCAACAGAAAATTTTCCTATGGTCTCATGATGATAACCTATAGGATCATTAACTATGCTAAGTATTTTTTCTAAATACCATTTTTTATTCTTCTTTTCTCTGATAAACCTATCATTTTTTAATTTTGATAATGCTTTTTCTGAGATATAAACTTCTTTTTTTGGTTCCATTTTAATGGCTCGCGAGACTTCTTATGAATAATAAAGCTCCTATTACCAATACAATAAGAGAAAAATATTTTATATCATAATTGATGTAATTTATTTCATTTGCATACATATAAGCACCAATTAATAATAATACAAAAGAGGACAACATATCTTTTTTTCCATGTTCTCTTTGCAACATTCCAATTATTCTTTTTGATACCATTATCTTTGAGCTAGTTTTATATCCTCTGCTTTTATTGTTTTTCTTTTTGCATGATAAGCTATCTTTATTGCCTTGTCAGAAAGTTCAGCAGAATAATCTTCAAGTATTTCAGCAAGAGCCTTTTTTGCACTATCACTTACTCTTGGTGCACCTGCTTTTTTTAATAATTTCTCCATTGCTGCCAAGGGTAGTATTCTTTTCATATTTAACCTTAATATCTAATTAATATTTAAATTTACCTTTTTTTCGTGAAAAGAGCTTGTTTTTGCTTTTATTCTTTAATCTGGAAAATAAAATCCATATTCCAATTATAAATAAAACTAGCAAAATAATACCAATTATTACAGATCCAATTAATATTCCTATTAATAAAATAATAGGGAAAAATAGTGCTAGTGATAATCTATAAACTAATTTTATTTTTTTACCATTTATTTGTATATTAGATATTTTTACATAGATAAAAAGTGCAATCAAGACAAAAATGTAAAATAATATTCTTTCCCAACTCATTCTAAAACAATCCTTGCATCAGCAACAACTGCATTTTTCTCATCAACCATTAATGGATTTATATCTAATTCCTTAATATTCTTGTTTTTCTTTATTAATTCATTTAATTTTAGGATATTATTTATTATCATATTCTTGTTTGCTTTTAATCCGCGTGCATCATAATACTCTTTATTCTTAATATTTTCAACCATACTAACTGCATCCTTTCTTTCAATTGGAAATACTCTCATTGAAACATCTTTCAGCATTTCAGTATAGATTCCACCAATTCCAAAAACAATAACATGACCAAAAGTTGGATCTTTTTTTATTCCTAATAAAAATTCTTTTCCATAACCTTGTTTATGTATTAAAACTTCATTTGATTTAAGTTCTTTAAAATTTTTTTCAAGATCTTCTTTTTCAACATTAAGCTTTACTCCTCCCTTGTCAGATTTATGAAGTAACTTTATATTTTTAAGAACAACAGGATAACCTATCTTATCTGCTATTTCCTTTGCTTTATTCAAATTTGTAGCAAATCCTCTCTTATTTACATTAAAACCCATTTTTTCAAGAAAATCCTCTGCCTCTTTTTCATTCAAGATTCTCATTAATACCTTATTGTTATAAAGGTTTAAAAAGCTTTTTGTGTTTTATAATTCATGTTATCTCAACAGGACTTAAAGGAATTTATGGATTATATCAAGAAAGCAGAAAATCCATTAGTTTTATTTGATGATGATCCTGATGGTTTGTGTTCTTATATGTTATTGAAGAAGGCAAATGACAATGCTAAGGGAATAGTTATAAAAAGCTCTCCTGTTCTTGATGAAAAGTATCTTAAGAAAGTAGATGAATTATCCCCAGATACAATATTTGTACTTGATAAGCCAATTATAAGCCAGAATTTCATTGATTGTGTTCATGTTCCTCTTGTATGGCTTGATCATCATCCTATTGTTGAACGCAAAGGTGTTCATTATTTTAATCCACTAATAAAAGATAATAAAGATAATTCACCAACCTCTTATTGGATGTATAAAATAACAAATAATCCTGAATTTATGTGGATAGCAGCTATTGGTTCTGTTGCTGATTGGTATATTCCTGATTTTTTAGAAGAATTCAGGGAAAAATATCCTGGTTTAATTGACAGTCAAAAAACACCAGAAAAAATACTCTTTGAGTCTAAATTTGGAGAATTAACAAGAATATTTTCATTCTTATTGAAAGGTGAATCATTGAGTATAAAAGAAAACATTTCTGTTTTATTAAAAATGAAAGATCCCTATGAAATACTTGAGCAAAAAACATCAAAAGGAAGATTTTTGTATAAAAGATATTTAAAAGTAAAAAAACAATATGATTTATTATTGGAAAAAGCACTTGAAAGTAAATCAGAAAAAAAGATGGTGTTATTTATTTATCCAAGTACAAGAATGAGTTTTACAGCAGAATTATCTAATGAATTATTATATAAAAATCCAGATAAATTAATTATAATTGGAAGAGAAAAAGGTGATGAAGTAAAATTAAGCTTCAGATCAGGGAAATTAATACTTCCTCCACTAATTAAAAAGGCACTTGAAAATGTGAAGGGTTATGGCGGTGGCCACGACAAAGCTTGTGGCGGCAATGTTGCAAAAGAGGATTTTGAAACTTTCATGGATAATTTAAGGAATCAGTTATAGAATTATGAATTTATTAGAACAAGCAGATGAAGTTTATAGAAAAAATTTTCCAAATTCAACTTGGTTTGGAAAGTGTATTTTCATAAGTTGGTACTGTGATGTTGGAACCTGCAAATTCTGTTATAGATCAACAATAAAGAAGAACATAAAAAGCATAGAAAATGCAAGAAGAACCCCAAAATCAATATTTGTTGAAGCTTTATTAGCAAAACAATTAGGTTGGAGAATTGAATTTCTTACAGGAGGTTATAATATTTATCCTATAGAAAAACTAGTTGATATAACAAAAAGAGTTTCTGAAATCTACAATAATAAACTATGGTTAAATCTTGGTGTTTTAAAAGAGGAGGATTTAAAATTATTAAAACCATACACAGAAGGAATTGTTGCTTCAATAGAAACTATTAATACAAAACTTCATGACAAGATATGTCCAAATAAACCAATTGACAAGTATGAAGAAATGTTAACTAATTCTAAAAATTTAAAGAAAAGCATAGCTATTGTTATTGGTCTTGGTGAAAAGGATTCTGATATGGATTTATTATTTGATTTTATAAAGAAACACAAATTAGATAGAATAACATTTTATGCCTTAAAACCAGTAAAAGGAACACCATATACAAAAGGACCAACAACAGATGAATACCTAAAATGGGTCGCAAATACAAGAATAAATTTCCCTAAATTAGAAATAATAACAGGAACTACTGCAAATAGAGTAAATGAAATTTCTTTATTATTAAAAGCAGGTTCAAATGCAATAACAAAATTTCCTGCAACAAAGCTTTTTAATTCAGAAAAAGCAAGAATATTTGAACAGGAAATAAAAAAATCAGGAAGAATATTCTTAAGTACTTTAACAGATGTAAACAAATTAAAGGAATTAAAAAATATTGAAATAGAAAGTAATATAAAAGAAAAATTAATAGAATATATAGAGGTGATGGAGAAATTAAAAAGTTAATAATTTTATTTTTACTGCTTTTAATCTTTTTACCAGTAATCTATGCTACAGAGGATTTTTCTTCATATTCCTGGGCTGAGATGCAGCTTGCAATATCTTCAAATATAAATATTATCAGTAATGGTGATAATCCAAGCACAAATTTGTTAATAGCAGAATTATCTTTAATTCCAATACAAACAAATCTACAGTCAGTTTCTAATATTAATTACATCTCAAATCCTGAAGCAAATGTACAATCAACAGGCAATAAAGTAATATACAAATGGGATAGTGTAAAAAATTCTGCATCTCTTGGTCTTAGTGCTGATGTGCATGTAAATAGTGATATTCCTCAAATAAAAGATAAAATGCAGTTCCCTATAAATGAAATAAATTATTCATATTCTAAATATCTTGAGCCAACACAAAATATAGATGTAAATGATGATATAAGAAACAAGGCAAATGATATTGTTTTAGGAGAAAATGATTTATATTCAGCAACATTCAAGATTGCAAACTGGGTTGCAAATAATATTAATTATAATTTATCAACACTCACAGCAGAGGCCGTTCAAAAATCCAGCTGGGTTTTTGAAAATAAAGAAGGAGTATGCGATGAAATAACTAATCTTTTTATTTCAATGCTTAGATCTGTTGGAATACCAGCACGTTTTGTTTCTGGTATTGCATATACAAATACAGATGACAAATGGGGTAATCATGGATGGGCAGAGGTTTACTTCCCTGATTATGGATGGGTTCCTTTTGATGTTACATACAAACAATATGGTTGGATAGACCCAAGTCATATAGTACTTGATTACAGTCTTGATACAGTAACACCTTCTTTAGTTTTATCTGGATCAATGCATAATTCTAATTTTGGTGAGACAAAAATAAGCATTAATGCTAATTTATTATCAAAATCATCTTCAAGGCCAGGTCTTATAAGAATGACTGTGTCAACAGATAATGAAAATGTTGGTCCTTCAAGTTATATTCCAATTAGAATAGAATTGCAAAATCTTGAACCTTATTATATTCCTATACAATTAAGAGTAACTAAAGCTCCAGCACTTACAGAAGATAACATAAAAGCTGTATTGCTCAAACCAAATCAGAAAAAGACTATTTTTTGGACAGTAAAAATACCTTCAGATATAAAGAAAAATTATTTGTATACCACTATATTTGAAGTTATAAATTCTTTTGGAGATACAGATTCTGTAAAAATAGTATATGCAAATGAATATAAAACAATAACAAATGAAGAAACTAATTTAATTATTAATGAATCTATTGAAATGGATAAATTAACTTATTCAGATAATTTGATCATAAACTGCAATCCTGAAAAGAAATATTATTATGATTATGAAAAAGCTTCATTAATATGTAAGATAAAAAATATTGGAAATAGTGTACTAAAAGAACTTAATGTTTGTATGGGTAATCAGTGTGAATTAATAACATTATATATTTCTGAATCTAAAAATGTAAAATTTGATAATCTTGATAGTAATAAACAATTAGAAATAAGAGTGTCAAATGATAATGTAGATTTTAGGAATTTTTTTACTGTAAAATCACTTACAGACCCCCATTTAATTGTATCTAATCTAAGATATCCTGATTTAATTTTATATGATGGTATTGCAGATCTTAGATTTACACTGTCTTCAGAAGCACCAGTAAAAAATATTAGATTTAGTCTTAATGGAAAGGATTTTTACAAATTAGATTCATTCAAAGGTACAGAAAATATTATTGTTTCTCTTAAAGGAAATTATTTCTATTCTCAAGATAAGGCAAATTTGATTGTCAGTTATGAAGATGAAAATGGATATAAATATTCCACTGACAAGAGTTTCTTGGTGAACATGCAGAACTTGCCATTATATATAAAATTCTTGGATTATATAAAAAATTTATTTCAATAACTCTTAGCAACATATACTAAGTGTTTTGCTTTTTTTCCACAAATTATACATTTTTTATCTTTAATTTTATCTTCCGTTGGGTATAAAGTGCCAGATACATTTGCTGCTGTTTCTTCTTTTAATTTATCTGCACATTTTTCTCCATCCCAGTCCATAGAACAAAATGGGACCTTTACAAAACCTTTATGATCTTTAAGTATTTTTTTGAGTTCATTATAAGAATTAGTTTCTTTAATTCTATCTTTGAAATATGTACTTGCTTTTTCCTCTATTTTTTTATCTAATAATTTTGCATTTTTTTCAATTTCTTTTGTTAAATCATTTAATTTAATTGAAAATTTGCTTCCTGTTCTTAATGCAATAGTAATTTTATTTTCTTTAACCTCTTTTGGACCAATTTCTAATCTTAATGGTACTCCATGCAATTCCCAATAATTATATTTATATCCTGTTGTATTCTCAGTTAAATCTATTTTTACCCTATAATTTTTTAGTTTAGACTCTATATCTTTACATTTTTTTATTACTGCTTTATTATCTTTGTTTGAAAATAGAATTGGAATTATAATAATTTGTATTGGGGCCATATCAAATGGCAATACTAATCCATTGTCATCTCCATGTATTCCTATAATAGAAGCCATGGTTCTCCATATACCTGGACCAAAACAACTCTGCCAGACATATTCATCTTTTTCATCTTTATTTTTTACCTTAATATCATAAGCTTTAGAAAATCTTTGTCCTAAATCATGGGTTGAAGCTAATTGGGTTTTTTTACCATCTGGCATTAGTGTTTCTGGAGTAAAAGAATCAACAGCACCTTTAAACTTATCCCATTGAGGTCTTTTAAAAAATAAAAAGGGTATCTTAATATCTTCTTTTAAAACTTTATCACAAATTTCTAGATCCTTTTCTACCTGTTTTAAAACTTCTTCATGAGTATTAAAAACATCATGAGATTCGAAAAATAGGAATTCACGACCCCTTAAGAACGGCCTTGTAGTCATTTCATTTCTAAAACTAGAAATTCTTGATTGATATCCTTTAAATGGAAGATCTTTGTAGCTTCTAAACCATAAACTATAAATTGGGTATATTTGTGCTTCTCCAGTTGGTCTCAGGGCAAATCTTTCTTCTAGTTTTTTATCTCCAGCTTCACTAATCCAAAATACTTCTGGAGTGAATCCTGCATGTTCTTTTTCTTTTTTAAGATATTCTTCTTTAACCACTGATGGAAATAAAAAAGCCACATGACCATCTTTTTCTATTTCTCTTTCAAAATATTCATATATCTTTTTTATAATAAAAAACCCCCACGGTCTATGAACAATAAAGCCCTGTATGCCAAATCTAATATCTGCTAATTCTGCTTTTTGAACTACTTGTGTATACCATTCAGAGAAATCTTGCTCTTTTTTAACTGTGATCCCTTCTTCTTTTGACATATTCTATTAAAATTTATTTTATTTATAAAACTTTAGTATAGGGTTATGAAGAGTAAAAAATCAATTTTTGGAAAAATAAAGGCACACAAAATCGAAAGATTTTTATATTATTGGAGATATTTTAAGTAGTATGTATAATACAACTTACTACCCACAAATTAAAAAATTTAAAGAATATTTCTGGGGAGCAGGCTGTGTGGATACAAAAGTTGCTGCTGAAGAAGCATCTAAGAAGCCTTATTTTCCTCCAAAAGATCTTGAAATAGTTCCCTGTAAAGAAAATGCGAATGGTGAGTGGGTACCTTATAAAGTAATAGATGATGTTCTTTCTGAAACCATAGTAGTAGATTAACCAAGTTATACAACAACCCCCTTTATATGATAGGAACTTTTAGATTTATATATCTTTATTATTAAAATATCTTTTATGGGCACAAATAGAAACATTTATAAATATGTGCCCATAATAAGAACTATGATATATTATGAGGCAAGAAATGTAAAAGGAAAAATATACAATTATTTAGTTCATAATATCCGCAAAGGATCCAAATGGAAAAAAATTAGTAAATATATTGGCAAAGATAAATTATCAGAATTAAGAGTTAAAAAGGAGATCAAGAAATTCAAGCTAGAACTGAAGAAAACAAAATATTTATCAAATGAGCAGATTTCTAAGATAGAAGATATTAAAAAATTTTTTGATGATTATATTAAAAAATCAGGTAAATTAGGAGCTGAAAAATTTGAAGAGTGGTTCTATACAGAATTAACTTACAATAGCAATGCTATAGAAGGAAATACACTGTCTCTTGAAGAAACATCTTTGATAATAAATGAAAATATTGCTCCAAAAGGAGCCACCTTAAGGGAGATTTATGAAGCAAAAAATTATAAAGAAGCTATAGAATTCCTGCAGAAATATGAAGGTGATTTGGACGAAAGATTGATACTAAAAATTCATTTTTTTATCTTGAAGAATATAGCAGACAGTTTTGCTGGAAAATACAGGAGAACAGAGGTTAGAATAAGAGGAGCTGAATTTAAACCTGCTCATGCTGAAATAGTACCATTAATGGTTACTGATTTAATTAAATGGTATAAAAAAAATAAGAGGGAAATGCATCCTTTTGAGCTTGCTGCTGTAGTTTCTGCTAAATTAGTTACAATACATCCCTTTATTGATGGAAATGGAAGGGTTTCAAGACTAATTATGAACTTTTTATTGAAGAAAGCAGGATACCCTGAAATTAATGTTTATATAAAAAAAAGAGATAGTTACCTTAATTATATAAAAGAGGCAAATTATGAGAAATATATAAAATTAATAAATTTTTTATTTGAGGTGTATAAAGAAAATTACTCATTTTTATATAATTGAATGGGCCTATTGGGATTCGAACCCAAATCAAACGGTTTCCTCTAATATCCGAGGCCGTTTATGCTATCCATTGCACCATAGACCCAATATTCAAAACAAAAAGATATTTATATAGGCTTTTATTCTATATTAAGAGGTGAAAGATAATCAATTTAGATAAATTCTTCAATCCAGGGTCAATTGCTGTTATAGGCGTTTCTAACAATGAAAATAAGGTTGGACATGTAATTTATAGGAATTTGATTAATAATTACAAGGCAAAAGTATACCCTATAAATCCTCATGAAGAGCAGATTATTGGTTACAAGTGTTATTCTTCAGTTTTAGCAATAAATGAGGATATAGAGCTTGCAATAATAGCAGTACCTGCAGCACACGTCTTACAAACTGTAAATGATTGCGTTAAAAAGAAAATAAAAAATCTTATAATAATAAGCTCAGGATATTCTGAAATTGGGAATAAAAAAGGTGAGGAAGAACTAAAAAAGATTCTTGATAAGAACAATATAAAAGTGATTGGTGTTAATTGCCTTGGTAATTATGATGCACACACAAAATTTGATTCTATGTTCATTCCAACTTCAAGATTAAAAAGACCAAAACCAGGTTATATTTCTTTTATTTCTCAATCAGGAGCTTTAGGAGCAGCCATACTTGATTTATTAGCGTTCAATGATTATGGAATATCAAAGTTTATTTCTTATGGAAATGCAACAAATCTTGATGAATCTGATTATTTATCTTATTTATCTACAGATCAAAATACTAAGGTTATATGTATGTACATTGAGGGTGTTAAAGATGGTAATAAATTTATGAAAATAGCAAAAGAAGTCTCACTAAAAAAACCAGTTATAATTCTTAAGGGTGGAAAAACAGAATCTGGAGCAAAAGCAGCAATATCTCACACAGGATCACTAGCAGGTTCTTATGAAGTTTACAAAGCTGTTTTCAATCAGTGCGGCTTAATTGAAGTTTCTTCTCTTAATGAAATGTTTAATCTTGCAAGAATATTAGAAAATACAATAAAACCAAAAGGGAGAAAAGTACAGATAATCACAAATGGTGGTGGTTATGGAATTCTCGGAACAGACAGTGTTTCTCTTAATAATTTAAAATTAGCTGAAATGTACTTAAGAACTAAAAATGAATTAAAAAATAAAATGCCTCCTTTAGTTTCAGTAAATAATCCAATTGATTTAATAGGTGATGCAAATGATGAGCGCTTTAATCTTGCAATAGATAAATGTACTAAAGATAATAATATTGATATAATACTTACTTTATTACTTCCACAAACACCACTAATTACAGAAAATATAAGTGATGTAATTTCCAAACTAAATGATTTAAAGAAGAAGCCAATAATTGTTGTTTGCACTGGTGGAGTATTTGCACAAAAAATAAAATCAGAACTGGAATCTAAAGGTATTCCTTGCTTTAATTTTATATCAGAAGCAGTTTATTCAATAAAAAAGATGTGTGAATACTATAAAATAGACTAAAAAACTTTATAAATACAAAATCTAATGAAATAAAAGAGGTGATAGCTTATGGGTTGGGCAAAAAAAAGAGTACAACAATATAAAAAAGGCAAGAAAGCATCATGGTTAGAACTTAGAATGCTTGAACATGCAGATCCAGTTAATTTAATTTTAGCAATTGTTGGAGTTATAATGCTTGTTTATGGTCTTTGGGTTAATTCTTGGCTTTGGATTTTAATTGGACTTGGATTAAATATTCTTGGTCATATCTACGCTTGGATGAAATAAATTCTTTTTTATTTTTCAATTTTTGGAAAAGCCATGTTTTTCACCCCAATTAAAAGGATCAGCTCTCCATTCTTCTAATAATCCAACTTGTTTTTCTGTTAAATTTTTATTTTGTTTTGTTTTGCAACTTCTAATAAAGTATAATAATCTAAAAGTGAGCTAACTTTACATTTTGGATCTAAACTATTAAATGCTTGAACTGCTTTATCTAATCCATAATCAAAAATAGATAAGCAATAATTACAATTTCCATTTGCATTTCTTACAGCTTGTACAGCCCTTGCAGAACTCCCTCCTGTAGAAATTAAGTCTTCTATAACAACTACATTTCTATTTTCTAAATTTTTTTCAGCATCTATGCCTTCAATTTGATTTTTCAGTCCATGATCTTTTGGCTTGTCTCTGATATAAATAAATGGCTTATCTAGTTTATTAGCTAAAGACATTCCCCAAGGAATGCCTGCTGTAGAAGTGCCTGCAATAACATCTGGATTTACAGATAAAGAATCTATTAAATAATTAAAACCCTCTGTAATCAAATCTCTGCAATCTGGAAAAAATAAAAACATTCTATTATCATTATATATTGGCATCCTATAACCAGAAGCCCATTGAAATGGATTGTCTGGATTTAATTTAATAGCTTTTATAGCTAAACCTTTTAGTGCAATTTCTATTGGATAATTTACCATTTTAGAATATTATAATCTGGATTTTATAAATATACTTGTCTTAAAATAGTTATAATGAAATTAATATTTTAATACTCTCTTGCACCAAAGAAATCCATTAAGAGGAATTATCTTTAATTCAAGGGCATCATTACTTTATTGCTTCAACATCGAATGCTTTTACCTGTCCCCAATATTCTTTTGGTGAAATCTTAATGTTAGTAAACTTTGACAATAACATTTTAATCTCATCTCTTGTAAAATAGTGATGCAACATGTGTTTATCTTCTTCCATTGATCCTAAAAAAGTATTTTTTTCAACTTCTTTTCCTTTGCCATAAGTTTTATCTTTGATTGACATAAATTCAGTTATAACTGTTCCTTTTGGTTTAAGAACTCTATATATTTCATCGATGGCTCTTTTATTGTCTTTTAATAAACCATGACCAAGAGTAAAAATACAAATAACCCCATCGAAATAATTGGCAGGATAAGGAATCTTTTTCATATCAAACACCTTAAATTTCATGTTTAAATTTAGGGATTTGGCTTTCTTTTTTGTAATAGCTATACCTGTCTTGGAGATATCTGATGCATATACAATAAAACCTTTTTGTGCTAAATATATACTATGTCTGCCTGTTCCGCAACCTAGATCTAGAATTTTTTGATATTTCTTTTTCTTAAATATTTTAGCATATTTTTTGACTTGAGGAGTAATATCTGTATAAATTTCACCTTTTTCTTTGTATAATTTTTCCCAACCTTTAATTTTCATATATGTAATAATGCTTCTTGCCTTTTAAATTTTACTCGGCGCCTTGAACTCGAAACATTTAATCTTAGCATACTTTATTGGACATATCTACGCTTGGATGAAATAATTCTTTTTTATTTATTTAATAGAATTTAGTTATAAAAATTAATTAATAATTCCAGCATCATTTAATGGATGTAAATCTTTTTCTAAAATTGGGGCATTTTTCATGAAATCTTCTAAATTTAAAGTTTTTCTTCTATGAAGTTCCTCTGCTCCTAAGATAATATACATATTTCCACAAGTGCTTTTTTCTTGTGGTTCATATTTCCCATCTGTAAAAACATGTTGTGTAACTACTGGATTGCCTGGCCATTTATCAGTAAGTGTATAACTAAAAACTTCTGCAACCTTTGTACCTTTAAAGCCATAAGCTGCTATAATAAGCCAATCTGCATCACTAAAAATTTTATGATTTTCATCTACAATTGACGAAACATATTCTCTTACCTTTTCTTTAGTTTCAAAGGCAGTTTCTAATTCTCTTTCATCAGTATAACATCTATAAGGAATATGCCCTTTTGTAGATGTATGTCTTTCAACGAATGCCATAATACCCTAAAGAATAACTAATATATAAACCTTTCTATTTTTGTCACATATAAGTGATAAAAAAATAAAATTTTTATTTTTCAATATTCTCTAGCGCCCCAGAAATCTCCTTTTTTGAGATATTCCCATTCCTTATTAACAATTTTCTGTATCCTTTCTATTTCTTTATTATTAAGATGCTTAAATCTTCCCTGTAATTTCAAATATTCTTTTACAGGTTTTAATTTTTCAGGAACATAATTTAATTTGAATTTTCCATTTTCTATTTCAAATAATGGCCATGCACCTGTTTCAACTGCAAGTCTTGAAAGTTTAATATTAATACTAGTATCAATCTTCCATCCAGGAACACAAGGTTGTATAACATTAATAAAAGAAGGACCTTTAGTTTCAAATGCTTTTTTAGCTTTTTCACTTAAATCTTCAGGGAATGCCATTGAAGCCTGTGCAATATAAGGAATATTATGAGCAGCAACAATCTTTACAATATCTTTTTTCATTTCCTCTTTTCCTCTATGTACTTTTCCAACAGGGGTGGTTGTTGTATTGGATAATAATGGAGTTTCACTAGATCTTTGCACTCCAGTATTTTGGTAAGCTCCGTTTGCATATTGTACATAAACACACTCATGCCCTCTTTCTAAAGCTCCGCTTAAGCTTTGGAGTCCTATGTCCGAGCACCCACCATCACCCATTATTGCTAAAAATTTAATATCATTTTTTATCTTATTTTTTTTCTTTAACACTTTATATGCTGATTCAATACCAGATATTGTTGATGAAGCATTTCCAAATACAGAATGCATATAAGGAACTTTCCATGAACTAAATGGGTAAATTGTTGAAACAACTTCTAAACATCCAGTTGCATTTGCGACAACAACCCTTTTATCAGTAGAATTAAGAATAGTTCTTACAATCTGAGGAAATCCGCAACCTGCACATGCTCTATGACCACTTACAAATTTTGTATCTTTATAACCAAGTTCTTTTATATTCATTCTCTCACTCCTATATACTCAATTTCTTTTAATTTATTTTTTAGTGCCCTTTCAAATATATCTTTTATATCTTCATCATAAATATTTTTCCCTCCAAGGCCAAATATAATACTATGAATATTACTTACTCCTGAATTTTTAATTTCAGAATATAAAGGACAATTTGCACCTAAACTTATTGAACGATCCATCACAATTACTTTTTTCCCTTTCAGTGCTTTTTTTATTTCTTCATATGGGAATGGTCTGAATAATCTTAATTTTAATAATCCTACTTTTTTGCCTTTACTTCTTAAATCATTTATTACTTCTTTTACAGCGCCAGCAGTTGAACTCATTACAACTATTGCTGCTTTTGCATCTTTTAATTTGTATTCTTCAAAATAACCAGTACTATGTTTTATTATCTTGTTTAATTCATTGTCAATTTTAATAAATTCTTTTTTAGCTTCATTCATAGCTTTAATTTGCTGCAATCTGAATTCAAAATAATAATCAGTTAAAGCAAGTGTTCCAATTGTAATATCATCCTTAAGTAAAGTTTTTTCTGGATTATAATTTCCAACGAATTTTTTAACTGTTGCATCATCAAGAACATCAACACCAATTACACAGTGTGATGTTATAAAACCATCCTGCATTAACATTATTGGAAGTTTTACTTTTTCAGCAAGCCTTATTGCTAGTAAATTATTTATATAAACTTCTTGTGCATCTTCAGCATAAATCTGAATCCATCCAAGATCTCTTGCAGACATTGAATCCCCATGATCACAATGAATATTTAGTGGAGCACTTAGTGATCTATTTACAATATTCACTACAATTGGCAGTCTTAATCCTGAAACAACAGGAAGAACTTCAAACATATATCCTAATCCTTGTGATGATGTTGCTGTCATTACTCTTGCGCCTGCAGCAGATGCTCCAACACATGCACTCATTGCTGAATGCTCGCTTTCAACTCTTATTAAATCACTATCAACAAGACCATTAGCATGATACATTGAAAAATCCTCCATTATTTGTGTTGAAGGAGTAATTGGATAAGCTGCAACAACATCAGGATTTATCTGCTTCATTGCATATGCTGCTGCTCCATTTCCAGTTAAAGCTTTTATTATTGTTTTCATTTCCTCACCATCTTTATACATTTTATAGGACATTCTTCTTCACATATCGCACATCCTTTACAATAATTAAGATTTGTTCCTAATCTTTTTTTATCTTTAACAGGGATGCATGAATCAGGGCAGTATATTACACATCTCATACAATGTATACACTTTTTAAAATCAACTTCAGGTCTAAATGTTTTCCATCCACCTGTTTTATTTTCAATAGATGTTCCTGCTTCAAGTACAGCTCCTTCTTTTATTTCTCTAAAGTTTTTTAACTTCATTATATGTCCTCTCTACTGCTTTTATATTTGGAATTATCATATCTGGTTTTTCTTCAAGTATTTTTTTAATTCTATCTTTGAATGCATTCATTTTTATTATTTTTCCATAACTTGCCTTTATCATAGCACCTATTATTGCAAGACTTGGAAGATTTTTACCAATCATATCTAAAGCTATTTTTGTCGCATCAACTGTAAATATATAACCATTAAATCCAAGTTTTTTTAATACAGGTTTTACATCTTTGTTTGTATTTACAATCATTATACAAGTGCTTGGAACATTATAAACAACTTTCTCATCTATAAGAGAATCATCAAGAACAATAACAATTTCTGCATGCTTTATTCCAGAATAACTTAATATTTTTTTATCACTAATTTTAACATATGTTTGTACTGGTGCACCTGCTCTTTCAGGTCCATATTCAGAATATGCTTGAACCCATTTTTTTTCAGAAAGTGCAGTTTCAGCTATTGCTTGCCCAGTAGTTTTACCACCTGAACCCCCTCTTGAATGTATTCTTATCTCAAATAACATTTTTAATATATAATATTTAGAATATATAAAAGTTATGAATTCTTAACAATAAAAAACTAACTTCATGATAATCCACCAAGATCCTCAACATCAAGATTATTTATATCTGAATTTAGTTTATCTAATTCCTCTTTATCTATTGAAATCTCAGGTTGAGTATTAGTGTTCTGTGTTGTTTCAGGAGTTATACTTTCTTGAATTGTTGGGGTTGTATTAACATTTGTATTATTTTCTGCTATTTTTATCTCATTTTGATGTACACTTGTATTTTCTGCACTTTTTTTTGATGATGTACATGCACTAACTATAAATATAAATAAAAAAACTCCTATAACAATCCACCATATTTTCTTCATTTTATCTACCCCTTACAATCATAAGATTGTATGCACTATTTAGATTACTCATCGCACTTATAAGATTCATTCTTGCAGTTCTCATATAATTATTACCCTCTGCAAATTTAATTAAAGGGGTTCCAGGTAAAGTTACTTGTTCATATGAAGCTTCTGCTTTATTAACATTTAATCTTGCTTCATTAAGTTCAGCTTTAGCAACATTTAATTTGCTTATTATATCTTGATTATCACTTATTTTTTCAGCACTTTCTCTTAGTTTTGATTCATAATTATCTGCTGTATCCAAATATTTATTTCCTTTATACACTAATATTTTTCCAGAATCTCTTGCAACATCTGTTAATAATTCAGTATATTTTCCAATCATTTTTAAAAATACTAAACCTAGTCCTACTTGATTGTTTACTCCTGCAACATCTGTCCTTAGTTCTGCTATCTTTGCATTGTTTTTTTCAATATCATTCTTAATTGTATTTCTAAGATCATCTGTTATATCATTGCTTTCATCAGCTTCTATCTTTTTCCATTCGAGCCATGAGCTTACTTCATCAAGAGCTGCGTTAAGAACATCTTTTCCACTATCAACAACGGCCTGTTTATTTTCCTCACTTTGATCACCTGCAAATTTGATTTTTGCTTCATTATACTTTTGCTGCATCTCTAAACTATTTTGTTTTGATTGCTGCCATTCTTTTTTAGCATCAGAAGAATTTAATGCAGTTACAGCAACAATTTGTATTAATAGAAAAATCATTAAAAAAATAGCCATTCTCTTTTTGATTGACTTAAATCTCATATAACATTAAAAATTAGAATCTTTATAAATTTAACTTTTTTCCTTATATCTTCCACGTTTCTCAACTTTTTCAAGCCTTTTTATTATCTCATTAAAGTTCTTGCTCTTTTCCTTATAACCATTTAAAAAATATTCAAATGATTTTTCTGAATGAGTGTAATGTTTGCTGTCAAGAGCTTGTCTAAACAAATGAATATCAACTGCCTTGTCTTCAAATTTATCAGAAACAAAACCAAGACCAAAATCAATAAAAAAAACTTTTTCATCTTTTAATATCATATTGCTTGTTGTCAAATCTCCATGAATAATATTATTATTATGTAAAGTTGCAACTTCATTTCCTATTATTCTTATTATTTTTCCCCTTTCTTTTTCATTTATTCCGTCAATATAATCTGCTAATTTTAATCCATTAATAAATTCCATTGTTATCTTCATTTTTTTATCATCAGAATTAATCAATAAAGGCACACTTATTACAGAAGAAGCTCTTTGCAATAATCTTGTTTCAGATCTTGTTCTTAATCTTCTTATTTTATCATCAATCTCTTTAATTCTATAATTTTTAGGTATTCTTTCTTTTACTAAAAATCCATTTTCAAGTTTTAGTATCGCTTCTGCACCTTGTGCTACTATCATCATCTTAGAATGACCCGTAAAATATTTAAATGGTATCACTGTAAAATATATATAAAAGAGGTGAAAATGAAGGGGTTATATTTAGAAAAGTCAGTTTTATTTATTATAACTTTAATATTTGCAGTTTCTTCTGTAAATGCTCTTGGAATAGGGCAGTGTTTAAATGTAGAATTAACTGATATAAGTCCAACTTCTATTGAACTTGGCGAGGAGTTTACAGTTGGGATTTTGATTGATAATTGCGGTTATAAAGTTCCAAGTTATGTTGTTTTTGAACTTGTAAATATAAGCCCTTATGTAGAAATTATAGAACCTTTAAAAATAAACATTCCTGAGATGGGTTATTCAACAAGCGAGAGATTTTTATTGTATCACATGAGATTAAAAGAAGATGCAGTACCAGGTACATATATATTTAAATATGTTTTAGAATATGGTCCTGGAGTAAATTCTACAATAAAAGATAAAGGAGAATTTTCTGTTAATATTATTGGGAAGAAAGCTAATTTAAATATTGCTTCTTTAAAAACAAAACCAACTATTCCTGTGGAAGATGAGATTGTTGAATTAACATTAAGAATTGAAAATTATGGAAAAGGTGAAGCTAATTCTGTTAAAGTTAGATTAGCTCATGATTTTAAAGGTATAAAAGAGAGTTATATTGGGACATTACAACCAGATGAAGACAGCCCGGTTGTATTTACTTTTATTCCTTCTAAAAAAGGAGAATATAATATTCCTGTAACTATAACATACTTAGATGATTTTGGAAGAAAAGATATACTTACAGAAATAAATTTAGTAATCTTTAAAAAAGAAACTAATGTAGGTTTAATAGTATTAATTTTAGTATTAATTGGAGGAGTTATAGGAGGGGTTTATTATTTCTTGAAGAAATCTAAGAAAAAAGATGAAATTATAAAACAATTTTTTGACGGGGATAGAGCAAAAAAAATAAAAGAACCTTCTAAGAAAAAGAGATAATCAAAATGTTGAATGACCTTAAGGTTGGATTTCTTAGTGCAAAAAGTTCAATAAAAAGAGGGAATAAAAAAACATCCTTTTTTATTATATTTGTACTTGCGCTTATTTTTATGAATTTAATATTTTTACCTTCTTTAATAAATGGTATGATGGGTCTTTTTGTTGGGTTTGTTCAAGATTATACTTATGGAAACATTGTTGTTGAGCCAGTAGAAGAAAAAATTTATATTGAAAATGTGGATAATGTACTTAAAAAGATAAGAAGTGTTACAGAGGTTACAGGAGTAGCTAAGAGGATAGAGGCAGGAGCATCTCTTCGTTATAAACAAAATGTTGTTGGTGCAAATATCATAGGGCTTATTCCAAAAGAAGAAGTTGGAGTATCTCAATATCCTAATATTGTAAAATATGGTGAATTTCTGGGGGAATTATCTAGAGATGAAATATTGCTAGGTTCAATGATTGCAGGAGTAGGTACTGGATCTGAGATATATGACAATCTTGGAGAAGTAAAGGTTGGATCATTAATAAATGTAACTTATAGTAATGGTGTTGAGAGAACATATAAAGTAAAAGGAATCCATGAAGGAACATTTGAACTTACTGACTTAAATGCCATAGTACATTTTAAGGAACTCGAGTCTGTTCTGGGTATTGAAGGGGAGCAAAAAGCAACATCTGTTGTTGTGAGAATAGCAAATGAGGGCGAAGAGGCTTATGTTAAAGACAAGATTATTGATGTTGGAGTTAAAGAAGATGTTTTTACTTGGCAGGAAAAAGCAGAAACCTTGGTAAAACAGGCATTACAGAGTATTGGTTCTATAGATACAATGTCAAAAATAGTAAGTTTGATTGTTGGAGCCTCATTGATTTTTATTATAATTTATATTAACACACTGAATAGAAAAAAAGAAATTGGAATCTTGAGGGCTGTCGGAGTTTCTCCTAATTCAATTAGAATATCCTATATTTTTATTAGTTTATTTTATGTAAGTTTAGGTATATTTTTAGGATTAATAATGTTTTTTGGTTTAGTCTTTTATTTTACATCAAATCCCATTGTTTTTTATGAAACATTAAAAATTGTTCCAAAGGTAGATTTTATTTTATTAATAAAAAGTATTTTAATTATGGTTGGGATGTCAGTTGTTGCAGGATTTATACCTGCATGGTTTGTTACAAGACAAGATATGTTAGAAGCAATTTGGGGAAGATAAAATGATACAGGTAAAAAATCTTAAAAGGTATTATAAAACAGGGGATGTTATCATAAAAGCACTAAATGGAGTTTCTTTTAATGTTGAAAAAGGTGAGTTTATTGCAATTATGGGAGCAAGCGGAAGTGGAAAAACCACTTTATTAAGAATTCTTGGACTTATAGATCATCAAACAAAAGGTGATTATTTAATTAAAGAATTAAATCTTAAAATATTGCCTGAAGAGCAAAGGAGATATTACAGATTAACACAGCTTGGTTATGTATTTCAAGATTATGCTTTAATTAATGAAATGACTGCATTGGAAAATGTATCTATATTATCGCTCATGGCAGATGGATCTAAAAAAGAATCTATAGAAACAGCGCATGAAGCATTGAAAAAAGTTGGTTTAGATGGTATGGTAAATAGAATTCCCGATAAACTTTCTGGAGGAGAAAAACAAAGGGTTGCTATTGCACGAGCAATTGCTAAAAAACCAAATATTTTATTCGCAGATGAGCCCTGTGCAAATTTAGATTCAAAAACATCTGAACAAGTATTAAATGTTTTTAAAGATTTAAATGAAAAATACAATCAGACTATTATTATGGTTACTCATGAAAAATGGCATACAAAATTTGTATCTAGAATAATAACTCTAAAAGATGGTTTAATTATTAGTGATAAAAAAATTAAATAATTTTAGAATTTAACTTTTCCTTTGAATTTCTTCATTAGTTTTTCCATTCCTTTTTGATCTGTACTACCACCTTTCATTAATTTCATCATTTTCTTACTTTGTTTATATTGTTTTAATAATTCACGAACTTCAGATTCATTTGTTCCAGAACCTTTTGCAATTCTTTTTATTCTATTTGAATCAAGAATTTCTGGATCTTCAAGCTCTTTTTTAGTCATTGATTGAAGTATATATTTCCATTTTTTTAATTTTGATTCTTGTACCTGCAGCATATCTTTTGGAATTTTGTCTTTAATTCCACCAATTCCAGGAATTAAATCCATTATTTTTGATAAAGAGCCCATTTTACTCATAGCTTCCATTTGATCATATAAATCAATGAAATTAAAATCCCCTTTCATTAATTTCTTGCTTAAATCTTCAGCTTTTTCCTGAGATATTGCATCTTTTGTTTTCTCTAATAATAACTCAAGATCACCCATTCCAAGAAGTCTTGAAACAAATCCCTTTGGATTAAATTCTTCTATATCTTCAGGCTTTTCACCAATACCAATGAATTTTATTTTTGCACCTGTTGCAGAACAAGCTGAAAGTGCACCTCCACCTTTAGCTGTTCCATCTAATTTTGTAATAATTATTCCTGTTATTGCTCCTGCATCATGTAATGTTTTAGCCTGCTTTTCTGCTGCTTGCCCTATATCTGCATTTATTACAAGTAAATTTTCATCTGGTTTAATTAGCTTATTTATTGATTTTATTTCTTTAATAAGTTCAGAAGATAAAGCATCACGCCCTGCAGTATCAATTAGTAAAATATCAAATTTTGAATATTCTTTTTCAAATTTCTTGTAAATTTTTTCAGGATTTTTTTCTTTTTTATCAATAAAACAAGGAATTTTTACCTGGGTGCTTAATTGTTCTAGTTGATCTGGAGCAGCAGGTCTGTGAACATCTAATCCTAAAGAACCTACTTTATATCCGCGTTTTGAATAGTATTTTGCTAATTTACTTATAGAGGTAGTTTTTCCAGAACCATATAAACCCACGAACATTATCTTAAAAGGTTTTTTCTTTGTAATCTTTATTTCTTCTTTATCTTCACCTAAAAATTTTACAAGTTCTTCATATACAATTCTTACTAAATATTCTCTTTGTGTTGTTCCTGCTGGAGGTTTTTCTTTTAATGCCCTTTCTTTGATATTTTTTGTTAGATTAAATACTAACTGAACATTAACATCTGCCTTTAATAGTGCTCTCTGAATTTCTTTGTTTAATTCATCTATTAATTTTTCATCAACAAACATAGCTCTTGCTATCTTTTTCAGTGTATCTTTCAAGGAACTTGATAAATTCTCTAATACCATAAATTACCTTAGAATGAATATTTATAAAGGTTTTTAGATACCTAAATTTTTAATGATTTTTTCCTTATCAAAATATTCAATGTCTTTTAGTTCTTGCCCTGTTGTTAAGAAAATTATTGGTTTTTTAGTAACATAAGATATAGATAATGAAGCACCCCCTTTTTCATCTATATCACTTTTTGTTAAAATTATCCCATCTAATTCAATTGCATTGTCAAACTCTTCAGATTGTGTTATAGCATCATTTCCAACAATACTCTCTCCTACAAATATCTTTAAATCCGGTTTAACAACACGTACAATTTTCTTCATTTCCTCAATGAGATTCACATTACTGTGCTGTCTTCCTGCTGTGTCTATCAAAACAACATCAATTTTATGTGCTTCAGCATATTTTTTACCATCAAAAGCAACTGCTGCAGGATCAGAACCATAATCATGTTTTATTACTTTTATATTTAATCTAGAACCCCATTCTTCTAATTGTTGTATACTTCCTGCTCTAAATGTGTCTGCTGCAATTAATACACTTGTAAGATTATTTTTCTTTAAAAAATTAGCTACTTTTGCAATTGTGCTTGTCTTTCCAGAACCATTTACACCAACAAAAAGTATTGTTAACGGTTTTTTAGTTTTTGTTAATTTTATTATATCTACTCCCTGAACTTTAAATAAATCTTCTATTGTATTTCTTAAACTATCTTGTATTATTGTCTTTATTTTTTTCCTTTCTATTGGTTTGTCAACTAAAACCTCTTTCAAATCTCTTTTTATTTTTTCAATAACTTCAACTGCAGTATTATTTTCTAATAAAGCAACTTCCAAATCATAAAATATTTCTTCAAAATCATTTTCATTTATTGAAGTAGTTTGTACTTTTTCTCTTATCTTTTCAAAGAAACCTTTTTTTTCTTTTATCTCTTTTTCAGGAATTTCTTTTACTTCTGCTTTCTTCTTTTGTTTTTCTTTTACTACTTTTTCCTTTTTTTCTGGAGTTTTTTCTATAATAACTTCTTGTACTTTTTCCTCTATAGGAATGTTTTCTACTTTCTTTGTAATGCTTGAAATAGCATTCTTTAGTTTCTCTTTAAGGAATTTAAACATATTAACTATTAATAATCGAGATTTAAAAGGTTTGTGTTAAAAAGGAAAATAATTATATTTATAAGTTTCAGTTATCCTGAGAATATCAAAATCTCTTATTATATTTGAGAATTCCTTCCTGATTTCATTTAAGATTTTGTATAATTCATCCTCATTTTCAGTTTCAAATTCAATCTCTAAATCCCATGAACCGATTAATTTCAGAAATTGGGTTGCCTTTTTATGTTGTGCAATATACAATTTAATTTTCTTTTCTGCTTCTTCATCAAAATTCTTTGTCCTGAATATTAATTTATAATGATTCAATCCAAGATTCTGCAGATTAAGATAGCATCTGTACTGGACTATTATCTTGTCTTTTATTAGTTTTTTTAGCCTGTAATTTATTATATCTCTTGTTAAATTTGTTTTTTTGCTTAAATCAACTATATTTATTCTTGCATCATTTGATAGTTCTTTCAGTATTTTTTTATCAGTTCCATCTAATTCATAGATTTTTGATGGAATTCCATAAACAAATTCAGAAGGCTTTGTTTCTATTAAATACTCTCTTGCATAGACTGGAGAATACTCTATTAATAAAACATCTTTTTCTAGAATGAATTTTGAATACTGGTTCATAAATTTGTTTAAAATCCTTCCAAATTCAAAATTTGATCTTGCTAATATAGAAACTGCTAAATCCCATCTTCCTCTTATTTGTGCAACCCAGACAGAATTTTTATCTTTAACCCAATAATCTTTTATATCTTTTTCATCTTCTAAAGTTATATCTTGAAATTTGAAATATATTTTATATTGAGAATATCCTAATTTTGTAAAATCAGTAACTGAATAATAAGCAAAGATAACTTTATTTTGTTCAAATCTATTTAATCTATATTCTATTGCAGGTTTTGAAAGACCAACTCTTTTAGCAATCTGGCTATTTGAAAGTCTTGAATCTTTATCTAATATAGTTAAAATCTTTTTATCCTTTAAATCAAGTTTTATTATCATATTCTTATATATATGTAACTTATATATAAATCTTACGCAAAAGTAATAAAATATAAGAAAAAGTATTAAATATATGTTATGTGTTACTACTTATATGAAACAAAATGAGACAGTTTCTCTACTGTCCTTAAACAAAAAGAGAGGAGATAACAAAAAATGAAATTAATGATACCTACAAAAAAACAAGATATGATTAGGTTAGATGGTCTGCTTCAAACATTTGAAACTGCAGCTAAAAAAGTTGGATTAGACTATAAAGAGAGCCAAAGTGAAGAACGACAATTAGATTTTGGAAGTATGAGTTATATACATCCTCGTTTTGCAATTATCTCTAGGGGAGAAAAAATAGTAGCAAAATATCTGCATAGTTATGATATTTGTGATGGTGGAAGAGAAAAATGGATTACATCTGAATGTGAACATGGAATTAGATTACATACACCACATAGTACTACAGAATTAGTAAGACCAACATATTCTTCAGTATTAGAAATAGAGGATGAAGATTTATTACTAAATTTTATGATCTTCTTTGATATTATTAATTTTTATATAATAATTAATAATATTCTTTTTATAATCTCCTAAACAGCCTTTTTGCATTATTAACATCATTTTCTTTCAGTAATTTATGAATTTCAGAAAGCTCTTCATCAACAGTCTTTTCATT
>JAHIVQ010000072.1 GCA_018816585.1 Nanobdellota archaeon | reverse complement strand
GTATTTTTTAGCTACATTTAAAGTTTCTTTATCTGGAGCAATTACAATAATCTCATATTTTTCCTTTATTTCCTGTTTTTGAAAAGATTCAATAGATCTTCCTATAGTTTTAGGTTCCTTATATCCAGTTATTATTATTGATATCATTCTTCCTTCTCTATCAGATTTTTAATTATAGAAACAAATTTTCTTGCATTTTCAAGCGACTCTTTTGCGTAAGGTATATTTGCATTTGCATTGACATCATAAGTGAATCTTCCTCTTTTCTTCTTTTCAAGATGGAATATTTTTAACAGAACTTCTGCCTTTTCTGCTTCTGATTCGTATATTTCCAATAATTCCCTGTTAACCTTTCCAGAGTCCACTATTTTTTCAAATGCCTCATAAGTCTTTCTGTGCTCTTCAGGAGCTTCTGTTCCCATATTTCTTGAAATTAGGTAAGCCTTGGCTGCATAAAAAATAGAATAATAACACTGTGATATTACATCATTGAAGAATGTATTTTCTATCTTAAGCTTCAAAACTTCCTTTAATTTATTATCCATTGATATATCAAAGTTTGTCTTTGCAAGTATTATTTCATTTTCTGCTCTCTGCATATAAAGTTTAGCCTTTGAATCCATTTTCTATTGCCTCCTTAAGTAGTTCATAATAAATATAGGCATTTTTTAGTATAATATGATTTTTAAATATCTCTTTCCCATAATTTTCTTTTTTGTCAATAAGCATTTCTACAATATCTTTATTATTGAAGACATATAAATGTATTGGTGGATGGAACAATAAAAAAATATTTTCAAGCTTTTTTTGGATATCAAATGCATTTTTATCGTCAGGTATAATTATAACAAGATCCAAATCAGAAGTTTTAGTAGCCTTACCTTTTGCATAACTGCCTGTTAGTATTACCAAATACTGTGAGATTTCCTTTAAGGACATTAATTTTTCATAATTTGGAATATTCTTCTGCATAGCCTCCTGTTCATCAAGGAAGGACAAATTTCTTATGGTTTGTGGATTTAATAATAAAGAAACTAAATTAGAATGACCTACTTTTTCTATCTTTAAAGTCTTATTTTTTTCAAGTTCTTTTACTGAATCATATATTTTTGGATAGTGTTTTTTTAGTTTTTTTGATATATCCAGTATTGTTGTCTTTAGAAATATACTATTTCTAAATAAACTTAATATTTCTATCTCTTTCTTTAACATTTTATACCTTTTTTGGTATAATATTATACCTTTTTTGGTATATAAACTTTTCTTTGAATTAAAAGATAGAAAGATTTATAAATAAGTTGGACTTAGTTAAACTAAGGTAAGTAAAATGGTACAAGCACTGGTAGAGTTAGATGAGAATACAAATAGAGTATTAAATGTAGTCAAGGCAAAATATGGTCTAAAAGATAAGGGACAGGCTATACAAGTAGTTGTAGAGAAATACATTGAAGAAGAAAATGAACCTGAATTAAGACCTGAATTTATAGAAAAATTACAAAAAATAAGAAAGGGTAACTATATTAAGTTTAATTCTATAAATGAACTAAGAAAAGCTACTAGTTAAAAGAGGGAATATGCATAATTGGAGAGTAAGTGAACCTCTAAAAGAGATTATGAAGAAATTATCTAAGAAAAATAGGTCACTTCATGAACGGCTCTTAAAAAAGATTGATGAAATTATTAATTGCGATGATGTTGAACATTATAAAAATTTAAGGAATGATATGAAGGATTCTAGGCGTGTTCAAGTAGGTCACTTTGTACTAATCTTTAAATATGATAAAAACATTGACACAATAAGTTTTGATGATTTTGACCATCATGATAAGATATATAAAATATAGATCTATGTAGTTTACATATATAAACTAAAAGTTTACATCAAATCAAAATCTTAAGAATTATTTTTCACCTATGAATATTATAGATATCATATTATCTGAATTCCTTTAGTACTTTTATTTTTATCTCTTCAGGGAAAAGACTGATTTTCTTTAGTTTGCTTAGTGGGATCCATTCTAGTAAATACTGGTTATCTTTTGTTTGCTTTTTTGCCTCTGGTCCTCTAAGCTTTAATACACCTTTAAACTTTTTAATTAGAAAATAATACTCAAGATTCTTATCTTTATCAAAAATGTTCTTAAATTTCCATAAAAAATGATCTATTTTTATATCTAGATTAGTTTCTTCTTTTGTTTCTCTTATCGCAGCTTCTTCTTTTGTCTCACCTTTTTCTACTGCTCCCCCTGGAAATACATAATAATCTCTATTTGGTTTAATACGATGAATTAATAGAATTTTATTCTCTTTAATTATAATCAACCTAGAAGTTTTTCTCATTTTTCACCTATGAATATTATTGCATATCCATATTTATTAAGTATTTTAGAATCCATAAATCTTTCTCTTAAGTTTAAACCAAGTAATTTTAATGGATTAATAATCAAAAAATGATAAAATGCATTTAGGAATGAACTTCTTATTACTCTGAAATTTTTTATCTTAAGTTTCTTTGCAATTTCATTTAGTTCTTTTTCTGTGTAAGGAACTTCAAGTCCATATTTCCAGAATCTAAGTAATTGTGCAATAGATTTGTAAATTCTGTAAGGGAAGGATTTTGCATTTGGCACACTTAGTATTATTAATCCTTTTTCTTTTATGCAATCATAATGTTTCTTGAAAACCTCAAGCCTTTTTTCTTCTGTAAAGTGCTCAGCAAGCCCAAAGCTTATAGTAATATCATAATCTGCTTTCTTAATATCAAACATGCTTTTTCTGATTAAATTAACCTTGCAATTGAATTCAGAATAGAGTTTTTTAGCTTCTTTTAGGGCAAATTCACTCTCATCAACTAAAGTTATATCTGCTCCTTCTAAAGCCATTAAAAGCGACATTTCACCCCTTCCAGAGCCTAATTCAAGTATTTTTATATCCTTTAAAGTTCCAAAATCCTTTAGTAATTCTAATTTTAACTGCTTCCAGAAGAAGGAATTCTTAAGATTATCAATAATCTTCTTATTGTCAAATTTAGTTTCCTGCCAGTATTTATCCCAGACCGTAGGCATTTTCAATCTTTTTAATTAATACACTCCATTTGTATTTTTCAGCATCTTTTTTTGCATTTTTCTCTATATTACTCATATTCTCTTTTAAACATCTGTCTATTAAATTTGCTAGTTGTTCATAATTACCAATATCAAATAAGAAACCTGTTTTTCCATCTTTTATAATTTCTTTTCCCCCATCTGTATTTGAAGAGATTACAATTTTTCCTCTTGATAATGCTTCTAACAAGACTTGAGGCATTGCTTCTCTTTTAGATGGTAAAACAAATATCTTATGTTTATCAATAAATTCTATTTTTTTATTTATATTATTTATTTGTGGATAAATTTTGACATTAGATATATTATTTTTATTTATTAAACCTTTAATCTTTTTGAAATAATCTTCTTCAGCTGGACCAACAATTGAAAAATCTATACTTGGTAATAATTTTGCAGCAAGAATTAATGTCTCTAAATCTTTTACAGGAGCAATTCTTCCTAAGAATAAAACGTCTTTAGTCTCCTTTACTTGTTTTTGTTTGAAAAATTCATCTGGTATTCCGTTTGGGATATAAACAATTTTATTTTCTTTTACGCCTAATTCTTTCAAATAAGGCATTTCCCATTGAGTTATTGCAATTATTTTATCGAAATTATTCAATTTATTTCTTAAAGCTCCAAATCTCCAAATTTTTGTTAATAAGTTTAGCATAAATCCCCTATCAATATTAAATGGAGCATGAGGAACTATTATTACTTTTAGTTTAGGGTTTATTTTTTTGAAATAGTTTATGCTATGTAAAATATTAGATGAATGTGGATGCAATAGATGTGTTATTATTATATCTGGATTATATTGTTTTTGTTCTTCTATCACTTTCTCTTTGAATGGCCAATCTATAAGGAACCACATTCTTACATTTTTTGTAAATAAACTTGTTATTTTATCTAACCAAGATGTTTTAAATCTTTTAATTTTTATCTTTCCAATATTCTCTTCACTTTTTACTTCTTTGCAAGTCCCTTTTTCTATATTTGAAGAAAAAATAGTTACATCATTTCCTAATTTAACAAGTTCTTTGCTTTCTGCAAGTACTCTTGTCCATACTCCACAATGTCCGGAGGAAAATTCAGTTATTTCTAAAATTTTCATTATTTTACCACCAATAATTTTTGGTCTTCTGAACCAGTTAAGAATTGGCAACATTTAATAGCCAAATCTTTTCTACCTATTTTATCCATTCTCATTGCCAGTTCATTTGCATAAATATATTTTACTTTCGGATGTTTTGTTTCTATTCCTTTGAATATACACCAAAATTCAAGAGATGCACCATTTTTAATTACATATCTTTTTATCTGATCTTTAAAATCATTATAACCACTTGTTTTTGCATCTATAAATTTGTTTTCTTTTGGGATTAATATATCTGGATTTCCTCTTATATCTTTAAGTTTTGCTTGAATAATCACATTTGAGTATAAAACTCTTGCCATATCTTCACAATGTTTTTGCCAAAATTTCCATTTTTCTCCATTGTATCCTCTATTTCTTTTTAAACCAGCCAATAAAACTGCTTTGTTATAAGTACCAAAATGTTCTTTGTATGTATTAATTCCAGGACAATTTCTACTTTTTTGTACTTCTACTGCAGTAGGAGTTCTTCTTAATTTTTCAGCTTCATTTTTCAAACAATCGATTAATTCTTCATTTGTATAATCACGCCTACGATTGATTTTTATTCCAGCCTCTTTTAATGCGTTATTGAATGATTTAAAATATTTAAAATAAGTGCATTCAGATGGTGCATTTAAACTTTTGTTTCTAAAATCTTTTAATTTTGGAGTTCTTTTAAGTTCTTTTTTTAAATTTTCTAAAGATATAATTAATTTTTCTTTAGTATAATCTCTTATAACATTTGGTTTAAATCCTATTTCTTTTAATGCACCATTATATCTTCCAAAATATCTCCTAAAAACAATTTCACTCGGAAAATTTTTATATTTATTAATTTCTCT
>JAHIVQ010000071.1 GCA_018816585.1 Nanobdellota archaeon | reverse complement strand
TAGTAAAAATACCCAAGAAACAAATAATTATGAAGTGTTTGTAAGATCTCCAGGTCAAAACAAATATGATGGTTCTGCGTACTCTGATAGCGATGCTAGTTGTCCTGAATGTACTTATGTAAAAGATGGAAAAAAGCATTTTTCTGAGGAAGCAACAATTAATAATATAATTAAAGATGATGGTCTTGTAGAGTTTGGAATATCAAAACAAGCTTTTAATTATGCTGATACAAACCAATGTAATTTGGTTCCTGCTTTATTTGGTTACAGTACTGATGGAAAAGCAGCTTATTCAAGTGAATATATAGGGGATATAGATGGAAATCATGCTACTATTAAAACAAATGGAAATGATGTTGATAATTTATATGTTGCTGTTTTGTGTGACAATGTTAAAGAAGGTTATACAGAAAGACTTGCATCATTCCCTGTAAAAAGAGCAGAATCTAAACAATATTCTAATAAAAAGAATAATCAAGTTAGTAAAGAAACTAAACCAACTTTATATGATATTGTAAATCAATCAAAAATTCCAATAATTACAAATCATTCTAATTTACAAAATGAAAATAATCTTCAAAATGATATTGATGAAACTCAAGAGAGTCAAGAAAATAAAACACAAAATCACAAGGTTACAGAAACTACAAGTGAAATACCTGAATATAAAGTAGTTGAAAATATAAATAATGAGTATCACTTAAGAACAAATTGTGGAACAGTTAATTCTTACACTAATGTTTTTGGTAATAAAATGCCAGAAGATAAATACGGAGAAATAACTATTAGTGAACCTAAACAGTGTAATATTTATCTTGATGAAAAAGATAATACTATTAAAGAGAATTATTCTATAGAACCAGAAGATATAAGAGGCAATGTTTTACATACCTTAAGTTCTGATGATAAAAATTTAACTCTTGAGTTTAGAGAACCAGGAGAATACTCTTTAATTGTTGGAACAACCAAATATCCAACAGAACAAGACATTCTTATATTCAATGTTGAAAAACCAGAAATTAAGTTAAATGCAATTGGAAATTTAAGTGCTAACTTGCCTAAAAAAACACTTGAAGAATTATTATACAATAAAGATAAATTTAATGGTGAAATTAGAGTAAAACCTTTCTTAAGAAAGAGAGTAAATGTTGTTGAAGAACCAGCATACAAAGGGCAAAAAACTTTAAATCAGATGTTGGAAGAAGAAAACAGAAATTATATTCCTTATGTAAGATTGCATCAAGGTAATTCACTTGAATTAGAAGTTAATAATACAGACAGTATAACTTATACTCCACAATTATACAAGATAAGTGGTTTTGGAAAGAATGGAGAACTTGTACTTGATAAAGTTAATTTAAAACAATCAAAATTAGATAAAAATAGATTCAAGATTACAGATAAAGGAAAATTATATGCTGAAGGTTCTAATCTTGATGGAAAAGTAGTATTCCCTTATAATCAAAGTAAAGTTGGGGCTTATGATAATTTATCTGGAAATTTATATTTATATAATTTAGTTGGAACTGATAAAAATGGTAATGTAGAAGATATAGATGCAGTTATAGTGGAAGTTGTTGCAAATCTTATGAAAGAAAAAGCTAAAGGTTTTGCAGCTGGTATACCTATAGGTGCTTTATTATATTATTACACTGGTAATAGCCTTGCTAATATGCCAATAGATCACGAACAATTATTACAGATTATTTCTAATGGTACAAAAACCGGGGGCAATATCCCACAATGAAGTTTTTAGCTAAATTACTAATTATATTTGTATTGCTTTTAACTAGTGTATCAGCTACAGCTTTCTCAGATACAATAAAAATGAATCAAAATGATTTTAATGTTCAATTTTACAATTGTCATTCAGACAGCACATGTTCAAATCCAACTTTAGCATCAGAACAGCATGTAAATGGAAATACTTATACTTTTAATTATAATACAAATGATTACTATGCTGAATATATCTTTAAACAAGGATATTTAGCAAAAGGATTTATAATAAATAAATACACAGGAATAAATACTTATAACTTTGAAAAGAAAAATAATTGCCAGGCTAATATTTTAGGCTTGTTCTCTGATAATTATATAAATCAAGGAACTGACTTAAATGTTAGTGTACTTGTAGCAAGTGCATTTAGTAATGCTGCTCCAGGAACACCTAATTATAGGCCTTCTGCTTATTCAGATTTTTTTGATGCAGATACAAAAGTAACACTACAATTATTGCAGAATAATACTATTGTACAAGAATCAACACAGGATTTGAGTATATATATGAATAGTGTCAGTAATGTAAACTTCAATCAAGATACAAGTTTATTAAATGGAATTTATACACTAAGAATTATAACTAATGTAACTGATGAAATGTGTGCTAATACTATTTTATCACAAAGAGATGCAAGCTTAAATGTATTTACAAATACTCTTTTAGAACCGCCTGTTGCTATAGCAGGTCCAGATAGAAATGTATGTGCAGGCAATAGTGTTGTTTTTGATGGTTCTAGTTCATATGATCCAGATGGTACAATAATCAGTTATATATGGAATTTTGGAGATGGTAATATACTAAGTGGTTCAATACTAAATCATATTTATACTAATCCTGGAAATTATACTGCAACACTATTAATTACAGATAATGATGGATTACAAAGTCAGGATAATTTAGTAGTTACAGTAAATAATTGTACTGCTAACCAGAATCCAGTGGCAAATGCTGGTCCTGATGTGACTACTAATGTTAGTCAAAATATTTTATTTAATGGAAATAATTCATATGATCCAGATGGTACAATAATCAGTTATATATGGAATTTCGGAGATGGTAATTTAAGTTCTGGAGAAATAGTTAATCATGCTTATTTAAATGCAGGAATTTATAATGTAACTTTAATAGTAACAGATAATAATGGTGCACAAAGCACTGATAATGCAATAGTAACTGTTAATTTAGTTAATAATACTAATATTACATTACAATTAACAATAGATGCAGACCCTCTTAATGGAACAGCACCTTTAAAAGTTGAATTTAGTTCAGATGTATCTGGAAATAGCCCATTTACATACTACTGGGATTTTGATGATGGTTCTCATTCAACACAGTCAGATCCTACTCATATATTTAATAAATCTGGAACTTATAATGTTGAACTTGAAGTAACAGACAATCTAGGTAATACAATAACTAAAGGAATAATAATAAAGGTTAGTAAAAATACTACTACAACAGAAGATCAGTATAATATACATAGCCTATCAATAGCACATGTTTCACTAGATAATCAAATATTTTATCCTGGAGATATTATAAGTTTAAATGTAGAATTATTAAATAATGGAGATTATACTGAAAGTAATATTATACTAAATGTATTATTAACTGAATTAGGTTTAACAAAATCATCTTCAACAATAACTTTGTCTCAAGGTAGTAATAAATACCAATTAATAGATATTCAAATACCAGAAGACACAAAATCAGGATTATATAATTTAAGAATTAAGTTATCTAATGGTTATACTTCAGATATAGAATACAAGACAATAACAATATTGAATAATGATACATCAGAAGTTTTACTTGATGAAAGTAATGAAACTAGTGTTGATTGGTTGTCTGTAGTTGAATTAGTATTTTTATCTCTATTCATAATCTTATTAGTAGTAGGAATTTTATTATTGGCCAGAGAAATCAAGAGAATTTCGCAGAGATAAGCCTTAATAATCACTACCACAAAGTTTAAATATAAGATACAACTTCAAAATGATTACATATAGGGGGTTAGTCAAATATGAAACAAACAACAAAAATATTTAGCATGATTTTAGTACTAGCAATGAGTCTAGTAATTTTCGCAGGTGCAGCGCATGCATTAACAATACAAGAGGTAAAAATTGATGGTGTTGAACTAGCTTCTGATTCTCAGATAGTTCATGTTGACAGAGGCGATCAAGTTGATGTAACTGTTCAGTTAAAGGGCAGCTCATCTGATGAAAAGTCAGTAAGAGTTAAAGCATGGATTGGTGGTTACAAATATGATCAAGTTGAAGATGTATCAAGCCAATTTAATGTTCTAGCAGATACAGTATATGTTAAGAATTTAGAGCTTGATATGCCTGAAGATATGGATTCAACTCAAGATTATACATTACATGTAGAAGTTTACGGTCCAACAGGAGATGAAGTTGAATATGATTCTTTATCATTTACACTAAGAGTTACACCTGTTCAAAACTTGCTTGATGTGCAGGATGTTATATTTAATCCAGGATTAACAGTTCAGGCTGGAAACCCATTGTATGCAAAAGTAAGAGTTGAGAACATGGGTGATAACAAGGAAAAAGATATTAGAATAACAATGAGCATACCTGCTTTAGGTATATCAGTGAGAGACTACATCGATCAATTAGTATCTGTAAATGAGGATACAGACAGTGATAATAAAATATCAATGACATCAAATGAATTGATGTTAAAGATACCTGAAAACACAAAAGCAGGAACTTATGAAGTTCAGATAACAACAGAGTATGACAGGTTCCATGAATCTGTAAAGAAAACATACTTATTGAATATTGAAGCTGCTGAAATTACTTCAAAAAAACAAGAAATAAGCAATTTAGTAAGTATAGATAGTGCAACAAAAGAAGTTGACCAAGGCAAGGGGGTTATATACAAATTAACAATAGCTAACCTAGGTTCAAAAGCACAGGCTTACAATGTTGTTGTTTCTGGTGCAGATACTTGGGCAACTTCAAGAGTTGATCCAGCATTTGTTACAGTAATGTCTGATAGTACAGGAGAGACATATGTTTATGTATCAGCTAATGAAGATGCTGTTGCAGGATTGCATATGTTTAGTGTGCAGGTAATGTCAGGAAATACATTAGTAAAAGAATTCAATCTTGGAGCAGATGTCAAGGAAATTGCAAAAAGCAAATTTAACTTATCATTGGCTTTATGGATTGTATTTGCTGTATTAGTAATAGCAGTTGTTGTATTAGGAATAATCTTGCTTGTAAAAAGAAGCAGAGAAGAAGGAGCAGAAGAGCCTAGCACAGAAGCTCAAACTTATTACTAATTTTTTATTTTTTTAATTAAATAAATACTAAAAATGAAACAAACAAGATTAATAAAGGGAGAAACGAAGTTAGTAATGCCTTATAAAAATGGAGAACTAGCTTCTATATACCCACTTTTAGGTCCAAATGATTATCAAGTTCTTGGAGCAGAAATTATAAGGAGAAAGCAATTAATGCCAACAGGGGATTATACTGCTTTTTTAATTCACCCAGCTTATTGTCATCAAGAAATTAAAAATGAGCCAGAATCTATTGAATTGAAAGGTAAGATAAAGAGTAATTATCTCTATGTTTTTAACAGAAATTTATGGACTCCAAAAGGAGTTTATGTTTTAATGGATGAAAAGGCAGTAGGAATAAGTCAGCCACTAGATGAGAATAAACTTGAAAAAATGCTTAAGGGTGGAAAAGAAAAGAATGGAATAATATTTAATAAGGATGAAAGATTAAGATTTGCTCCAAAAGGAAGCTATAGATTTGGAGAGCATACGTCAGAATCCTTATCCAAAGATGGATTTGTTATTGCAAGTTATAATGTAGATGGTGCTAAAAAATTAGGAGAAGTTTCTGGTATATTCCAAAATAGTCCAATGACTTTTGGATTAAAAATTAGTGAAAGTCAAAAAGTTCAACAGAGGGTTTCCGTGCTGAGTTCCTACTGGAATGTTCTTAGGCTTGGCCTTTATGGTGATGGCGTTGGTGTTGACTGGAGTGGCTTTGCTTTTGGGGTACGTCGCGCAAAAAAATTTTAGATAAATTTATTAATTCTAATATTTTATTTTTAGTGTCTTAGTGATATCACTAGGGCTACACGCTCGTTAATTAGCGCATTATTTAGATTTATTTTAAGCCATGAAATTCAACTGCGACATTAAGTAAGCAATGAAATATGAAGCAGGGGTGATTAATCGATTAGCGGGCTACAAAGCCGTCCGTGCTGAATTCCAACTGGAATGATCATAGGCTTGACCTTAATGGTAATGGCATTGATGATAACAGGAATGGCTTTGCTTTTGGAATAGCTCTAGTGCTAAGACTTTTTAATTTCTATTTTTATTTATCATAAATTTCTAGTAATAGAAACATTTATATACTTTTATAGAATTGTATATAATTGTATGGATATCAGATTAAATATAAAATACCAGGATCTGTTTGATAAGAAATGGACAGATTCAATAAAAAGAAGTGATCATATTATTGATAGAATGAGAACGAGAGGAATAGGTGTAGAATTGATTAAAGAAGCTGTAATCAAAGGCTCAAAAATGCTAAGAGAAGATAAATCTATAATTTCTGAATATAGATGGTTCAAGATAGTATACAGGGAATTTATGGTTGGAGACATTAAAAAAGTTTATCCAATTACTGTTATGGAGGTTTAAGATGGAAAAAATAGAATATCCCTGCCCATGCGGGGGAAAAGTTAAGTGGAAAAAGGAGCGAGTAATACAGGAAGGAATAGACTGCGGAATATTAAATGTAGAAATATGTAATAAATGCAAATCTAAATATCTTCCAGAGGAGAGCATGCTCATAGTAGAATGTAAATTAAAGGAAAATGGCTTATGGGGTGTTGAAAGAAAAGAGATAAAATTCTGGAAAAATGGGAATTCTATAACAACAAGGTTCCCTGTGGAATTGGTGAAAGCCTTGAAATTAGACAGAGTTAAGAAAGGTCACATATACCAGGAAGGGAAAAACAAGATTGCAATAGAATTTTAAAAGAAAAAACTTCCTTTTAATTTCTATTTTCTAATATCTATATCTTTATCGAAGAATCTTTATAAATTATATTTTTAACTAGTTTATATGAATCTAAAGATAATTATATTTTTGTTAATATTACTAATTCCATTAGCCAATGCATCAATAAATCCAGATTATAAAGTTAGTTTGGAAGATAATTATATTGAATTTTGTGCACATACAAGAGAGATAATACCTATTACTATCTTTAATAATGCTAATATAACCAATAATTACAAGATTAAAGCAACTGGCGGACTCTGGACCCATACAAATGTTAATGAATTAACTGTAAATTCAAGATCTTCAAAAATATTTAACTTAGTTTTAACTCCTGATTATACAGTAAGCGGAACTCACATAGTAAAAATAAATATAATTCCTTACATAGGTAATGCAAGAGCACTGATAAAAATACTGGCTAATGTGAAAGACTGCAATTCTTCAAAAACAGATACTTTGAAGGAAGATTCAAACAAAACACCCCTTTTACAAAAAATTAAAAATCATTTTAATAATGTAACAATATTTAATAATAACCCGACAGGAGATTCTGTTCAGAATACTGAAAATATCAACATGATCACAAAATTAAAAGATATAAAAAATAGCATAGAAAAATACCAGATATATATTTTAATAAGTTTAATTATTATAATGTTAGTGCTTATAACAAGAAAGACAGGCTTTCATAAAAAAATTCTTGATTTCTTTGATGAAGAAGAAGTAAAAAAATCCAATAATAAAAAGATAAAAAAGAAAACAATTAAGAGAAAGAAGAAAAAATAATTATATCTTTAAGCTTACTATTTTTGAAATTCCATCCTGCATTGTAATACCATAAATCTGATCTGCTTTTGCTATCATTCCATCATTATGTGATATTAAAATATACTGTGCTTTCTTGCTGTACTTGCTTATCAATTCAGATAATAAATCAGAATTTGTTTTGTCAAGTGCAGCATCTACTTCATCTAATAAATAAAAAGAAGCTGGCTTAAATTCCTGTATTGAAAATATGAATGCTAAAGCTGTTAAAGTTTTTTCCCCGCCAGACAAGGATCTTATATCTAAAAATTTATTTCCAACTACCTTGACTTTAATATCAACTCCGCTTGTAAGGGGATTTTCAGGATTTTCTAATTCTATATGTGCATTTCCCTTGGTGCTTAAGCTTGAAAATATTTCCTTGAAATGAGAATTTATTGCATCAAATGTCTCCATGAATATTCCTGTTTTTTTCTGCTCTATCTCTTCAATCATTTTCATAACATCATCTTTCTCTGTTTTTAATTTTTCTTTTTTTCCAAGTAATTCATTATACTCTTTTTCTATTGTTTCATATACTTCAAGGGCACGAAGATTAACATTTCCTATTCTTGATAATTCACGTTCTTCTTCTCTTATCCTTAGTGTAAGTTCATCTATAGATATTGTCTTTTTTATATTTCCATCTTTAAAATCTTCAAACTCTTTTTCAAGGCCTTCAAGTTCACCAATTATCTTCGCTTTTGTTATATTCAAAACATTTATTGAGCTTTCATTAGTTTTTACTTTTTCTTCTTCTTTTATTATTTTGGTCTCTACAGCTTGTATTACATCACTAAATTTATTTCTTTTAACACCTAAATCCTTGAATTTATTATGGAATTGATTTTCTTTGTTTATATTTTCTTTTAGTCCATTTTTATTATCTTTTAATAAATCCTGCAGCTCATTTAGTTCCTTTGTAAACTGCTCTTTTTCCTTTTCCTGCTCTTTTAGTATTTTTTCAGATTTATTTGTTTCAGGTATGAACATATTCTCTATCTGTAAATGAATATTTCTTATTTCTGCTCTTATTTCAAACATTCTTTTTTCATTGTTTAAATGTTCAGTTTCAAGGTCTTCTATATTAACATCCTCTTTTAATGATAACTTGCTTCTACCCATATTTCCTGCTGTTCTGTAACCACCTATCATTGCTCCGCTTGTTTCTACTAAATCTCCTTCTAATGTTGACATTCTTACACTTCCTATTCCAATTCTTCTTGCTTCTTCAATATCATCAACAATTAGTGTAGAACCAAATACATATGAGAATATATTTCTGAATTTAGAATCAAATTTAACTAAATCTATTGCAAGACCAACTGTTTTTTTTGATAATTCACGGACTTCATTTCCAATATTTATTGGCCTTATTTTATTTAATGGCAAGAATGTGACAGTACCTATTTTTTTCTCTTTTAAAGTTCTAATATATTTTGCTGCTGTCTGGTCATCTTCAACAACAATACTTTTTATCCTATTACCTGCAGCTACTTCTATTGCAAGTGCATATTCAGGATCAACACTTGTTAGATCTCCAACAGTGCCATAAACATTCTTGTCATGATGTTCAATAACAAAGTTAATTGCCCTGTCAATAAAAATACTTCCAGAATTATATTTTGTTTTTGATGTATTTATCTGCCTTGAAAGTGCTGCATTCTTGTCAGCAAGTTCAACAATCTTCTTTTCAAATGATACTTTTTGCTCTTTTAATTCTTTTATTTTTTTTGTTGTATCACTATTATCTGATTTTATCTGCTTGCTTCTTGAACTAATCTTTTCAAGCTCATTCTTGCATATATTTATTCTTTCCTCTGTTCTTGCTATATTTGTCTTTAAATCTTCTATATTAGTTCTTAACATAAACTGTTCTTTTTCACCGCTTACATCCATCTCAAAATTAATTTCTTTTATATTAGACTTAATCTTGCTTATTTCTTCCCTGTAATTATTAATATTATCCTGTAGTTTTTTTATATTTTCTTCTTCTTTTGTTATTTTTCCTTCTATTTCATTCTTTCTTGAGTTTCTGTTTTCTATTTGTAAATGTATTAAAGAAGCTTTATTATCCTTTATGTTTTTTTCAAGATCTTTATACCTTATTGCATGGTCCCTGTCTTTTTTTAATTCTCTTAAGTTTGCTGACCTTTCAGTTAGTATTATTTCTGCTTCATTTAATTTTATTTCAACCTTATCAAGCTCTCTTAATGATTTTTCTTTCTTATCTTCATATACTGATATACCTGCTATTTCTTCTATTATCCCTCTTCTGTCATCAGGTTTCATTTCAGCAAATCTTATAATGTCCCCTTGCAGAATAATATTATGCCCGTCTGGTTCTATAGAAGCAGTACCAATTAAATCAACAACTTGCTGTCTTGTAACAGCCTTGTCATTTATTTTATATATACTCTGTCCATTATGCCTTACTACTCTGCTTATTTTAATAGGATCATCTTTTATTGCAAATTCCCCTTTATTATCAAAATAAATATCAACAGAAGCTTCTTTTGATGGGCTGTTATTCTTTCCCCCATTATATATCAAATTAGCTGATTTTTCAGCTCTTAGCTCTTTTGCAGAACTTTTTCCAAGGACAAAGCAGATGGAATCGCAAATATTAGATTTTCCCATACCATTTCCTCCAATAATGCAACTATATCCATTTGGAAAAACCATTTCAGTCAGCTTTGAAAAGGATTTAAAGCCCTGCATTCGTATTTTTTGTATTGAAGTCATTAAGGATTTAGTACAAGTTTTATTTAAATATTTATTGATGATAGATTATTCTAATTTATTCTTGGAAATCCGAGAGGCTTTTCTGCTTATTCATATGGTTCTTGAAAGGTATCCAGGATTTCCTGAATATTTCTTGTAATTCTGGATTATTGAAATTTTCTTCAAGAAATTTTTTGGTGTTGGAATCACTTGGATATCCAGAACCAAACTCAATATTATATTTTTTCTTTATTTTTTCAACTTCTTCTTCTCTTATGCATTTTGCTATTATTGAAGCTGCCCCTACAGGGAAATGTTTTTCTGCATGATGTTCGATTACTAATTCTATATCTTTATTATTTAAAAGTTTTATTAAATAATCCTTATATTTCTTAATATTTGGTGATGGACAGTCTATTATTGCCTTATCAGGTTTTAATTCATTTATTATTTCAACTGTTTTATGGGCTTCTAACCAGTTTAGATTTAAACTTTGATTTCCATCAATTGCTTCATCTATTTCTTTTGGTTCTATCTCAATTATTTTATATTTTTTAACAATTTTCTTTATCTTTTCTGCCAAAAACATTCGTTTTTTATGTGTTAGTAATTTACTGTCTTTTACACCAATTTTTTCTAATTTAGATACATCTTTCTCTTCTATTAAAACACCAACTATTACAAGACTTCCTATAACTGGACCTCTTCCGCTTTCATCAATCCCGCAGATTAATACCATATTATATCTCCTCTTTATTCATATAATTCCTTAGTAACTTTAAATTCTTTATCTGAAAAATTATATCTTCACATTGAGAAATTGCTTTTTTGCAAATATTTGTCATGTAGTTATACTTGCTTTCAATTTCCTTGCTTTTTATGGAAGAGCTGTACCGCGCCTTTTCCCTTTCATCAACATCTGATTTTTCTTCTTTAGCTCTATAAACAGTAATTCTTTCAATAAATTCATTATCATATTCAATCAAGCCATTATCTTTAGCATATCTCAGAAAAAAAGCTGTGCATTTTTGGCTTCTGCTTTCAATTCCAAATTTAGCGAGAATTGCAAGAGTGCAATAATAAAGAGTATAAAACCATTCCTCGGGGATTTTATAATCAAATCCTTGTTCTTTGAATAAATCACAAAGCTGCAAGTTTATTTTTGCTTTATCTAAATATTCTCTTGCTGTTTTGTCATCCGGCTTGATTATCAGAAGACCTTTATGCTTCTGCCCCCTTTTCTCATCTTTTATTGCATTTACAAAACAATCTTTTATTTCTTTCATATTCTTATGCTCCTCATAAACTTAATAAATTTTTCCTGCCCGAATAAAATAATGCCTTTCTTTACTGCATCAATAAAAGCCTTGTTTGATTTTTCCAGCTCTTGTTTAAATTCTGCTTCTGTAAAATTTAATATATGTATTTTTTTTATTTGAATTTTTTGTATTTTTTTTATAGAATCTTCAATTTCTATAAATTTATTCTTGCTTGTTATTCCTAAAATATCTATATCATCAGCTTCTTTTGGCGAATGAATTATACTTCCATAAATTATAAGAAAATCTAATTTATTTTCAAGCTTCGCAAAATTATCCATCCATCTCTGGTTTTTTAAAGCATCTTCAGTTAATGCCAAAGATAATGTTTTTTCCATAATGACATTATTCCAATTTAATCTTATAATATAAGCGCTTGTTTTTCCTGTTCCAATTGGAGAAAGGACTATCATTTTTTCTTTTTCTAATTTTTTAAGAATTTTCCATGCTCCTACTCTTGTCATTCCAATTTCTTTTGCGATAGAAGTTATAGTATGCTTTGCTGAAAAGTCCTTTAGAATAATTTTCAATATTTTTGATTCAGGTTTTGCTGTTTCCATTTTGTTAATAGTTATTAACTTATAGTTAATAGTTATATTTAAGCCTTTCGTTTTTCGATTATAATTTTGATTAATTATAAATTTATCTATATACTACAATATATATTTTAGAGTAAATTGCAACTTGCAAGCTGTGCGCGCAGAGTTTATAAGCAAAAATTCTATAAATATATATTATGGAATTAGATATATCAAAAATCCAATTTAGTAAACCTGATTTACAAAAAAATTTAAAATTACCAAATAAACTATCAAAAGATTTGGCTTATATTTGTGGGGTTTTGGTTGGAGATGGACATATTTCTAAAAACTATGGAGGAAAGTGTAGAAATGATATATATTGTAGTGGAAATCCAAAAGATGAAGTAGAATATTATAACAGAATAATAGTTCCATTATTTTTTAGATTATTCAATATAAAATTAAAGGCTAAATCTTTTATGAATAAAACATATGGTATCTCTTTTGGATCTAAAGCAATACACACTTTTTTAACTCAAATAATTGGACTTCCAAAAGGTAAAAAATATGCATATCTTAGAATACCAAAATTATTTTTATTAGATAAAGAATTAATAAAATACTTTATTTGTGGGGTATTTGATACTGATGCAGGTTTTACTTTAAAAAAGAGGTATAAAACTTATAATTACTATCCTGTAATGTGTTTTACTTCTAAGAGTAAGCAATTTACAAATGAAATGTATAAACAAGTAATTCAATTTGGAATTCACCCAACTAAAGTTTACAAAGTTAAATTGTTTGATAAAAGAATAAATAAAGGTTTTACTATAGTTTATAGATTTGATATTAATGGTCATTCTAATCTTATTGAATGGTATAAAATATTTAGTTTTAGACATCCAAAACATTTTGTAAAATTCCATGTTTGGAAGAACTTAAATAAAAAGATAATGAGTAGCGGGAGATGGATTTGAATTCGACAGTATATTTATACTTCCATCGACCTCAGGGTTATGGGCCCTGCGAGCACTCCTAACTGCTCTATCCTTATAGGTATTAAACTCGCTATGATAAGCAGTTTGCTAACTCATCATCTTTTGCTTATAATATAAAATTATTTGTTTAAAAACCTTTTTATTAGAGAATATTACAATTCACCTATTTCTTTTGCAATCTCTTCAAGCTTGGATTTTAATTGTACAACAGTATCATCAGATATCTTCTTTGTGTTGTCACCAAACTCTTCAAGATTCCAAACTTCAATCCAGTTGATTATATCTCTTATTTTATTTTCTATTTTTTTTACTTTTTCTGGGTCTGCCATTTTAACACCTCTTTATTTTTTATGTATTAAGTAAGGTTTGTATTTAAATATTTCTATCTATTATTCCTAATTTCCCTCTTTAAGCTTTTTATTTCTATTTTATTAAAAGCATCCTTAATCTTCGGATACATATATAATTTTATACTATCTTTCATATTTTTGTAATAATCCTCTAATTTTGTATAATTTCTTATTGCCAAATCAATTCTTTTATTTTTAATATCCTTTTCTATTTTTTTTAATAATTCAGATATAGTGCTGACTGCCTCTGTTTTATTTTTAAGAATCAATTTTTTCCTTTTATTATCCATAATCTTTATTCTATTATATACCTTTTTAATTCCAGGATATACTTTTATTTTATCTATACTATTCATTTTATTAAAAAATCTTTCAAGTCTTTTGTATAATTTTATGGCTTTATCTATCTCATTATTGTTTAAATTATACTCTATTTTTTTAAGCAAATGTTTTACTTTAAATTTTAAATTATAAATATATTTTATTATTAACAATATAATAATTAATATTATTAAGATACTAAAAACAGGTATTGTAAATACATTGAATAAGATAGAAGATTTAACAATTTTAAAACTATCTGAACTTATTGCAGTAGAATTTTCATAATTTACTTTTGAGTAAAATAAATACTCCCCTTCTTTTGCATAATAAGGGATTAATAATGTTTTATATAATGATAGAAGATCCTTAATAGCCAGTGTTTCTTCTTTTGAAGTTATTATATTTCCATCAAAATCTTTTATTGCATAATAAAGATTTACATCTAATAGATAAATATCACCAAGATTTTTAATTAGTATATTAGCATTTACAGAGGTGTTTTCATTTTTTGGTATTATCTTATATAAAAGAGGTATTGTAGTCTGGATATCAAATAAAGCTTTTTTAGAACTTAATTCTAATATTATTCTGACTATTTTTGTGAAATCCTCATTTTTAACTATAATTTTTCCAAGATATAAATCAGGATTATCATCAGAAGCTGCAGAAATATCAACAGTTATTATTTTTTCTTCCTTTGGATTTAAAGAAAATTCTGTCTCGCTTAATAATATTCTTTTCATATCTGTATCTAGAGTAAAATGTGATATTACATTTCCTGTATTTTTAATTGTAATAAATTTAGTTATTGTTCCTCCTTGTTTAATTCCTACTTTAATTAGTTCAGGAGATACAGTAAATGTTCTTAATTTTTCAATTCCTGCTCCACCTCCGCCTGGACCTGCTGCAGGAGGAGTTGGTGGAACTGGTGGTGCACCAACACCAATAAGCACGCTGCTTTGAGAATTTACACTTCTACCATTTATATTAAATAAAGACAAAGATAAATAAAAAATTACAATTATAAAAAAAATCACTAAAAGCTTTTTTAACCTCTTTTTCATATTTTAAAGTATATTTTTATGTTTATATTATTTTCTCTATATAAAAAGAATTAAAATCTTATCTTCCTTTTGTTCTGTCTATCTTTTTCTGTAATTTAAGTAGTTTTTCCTTGTACCTGTCTATCTTTGGCTTTCTAAATTTATTGTACAAGTGCACTATTATTATCACCAAGAATATCATTGATACTGTTAAATATACAAGTGAATAATCTCTTGAATGTGCATTACATCTTATAATTAATTCAAGTGGTGCAGCTACGGCAAAGGCAGTTGCAGATCCTCCACTTTGCAGATCTGTGGTTGTATCCTCTTTTATTATAATAGAACCCTTATAATTTTTCTGTTCTTCATTGCACTCTTTTTTGCATATCAAACTATTAAATAATAAGCAATCTTCTTCATAAACTTTAGGGGTTTTAAAGCAATATTTAACAGGAATAGCAGCTTCATGCATTGTTTCTGCTTTTATTAAAGTTTTATCAACCTCTTGTTCTATAACTATATCTTTAAAATTATCAGATATACTAGGTATTGCAACTACATCTTCATCCCAGGGATTGTAAATGCCATAAGTTAAACAATACTGTTCTTTTTCATTTACTAGTGCTGCTTCAGCATGCCATATTATTCCAACACCTTTTCTTGCTTGTACTTGTAAGCTAGAAATTAAGATAAAAAATACTATTAAAATTATTAAAATTCCATATCTTGAGTTAAATTTATTTTTCATATTATGAACAACTCTGTCCTGTTAGGTTTAATATTCCTTCGAATGAAATTGTGTTATTATATGTACCTGCACCTGTTGCAGCTGGTACATCTAACCAAAATCTCCAGTTTGAACTATTACCTGGTTGTATTCCTGTAGCATAATTTGCCATTACATAACTTGTTGTAACAGCTGTTGAACTTCCAGACCAGGCAGGTTTTGTATAATTAGTTAAATTAAATGCTGTGTATGTCTCTCCTGTTATAGGGATAGTTCCTGCACTTACATTATTATGCAGATTAGCATTTGCTTTTATGCAAAAATCAACATTTGCATTTGAATCAGTGTTTACAGTTATAGCCATAAGTGTAGCATTATTAACTGGACTAACAGCAGTATAATTAAAATTATCTGTTGCATTTACATCTGTAGCTGGAAGTGTACTTATATTACCAAAATATATACCATCACTTAAATTAGTTGATGCAGAAATTGAAAAATATCTTGATATATCTACGCTTGAGCCAACTGTGGAAGTTGCTACTGCACCAGTTATAGATGGGTTAGTGGATATAAAACCAGCAAGTGATACAATAAATATAACTATAGATAATATCAGAACAACATCTTCTCT
>JAHIVQ010000070.1 GCA_018816585.1 Nanobdellota archaeon | reverse complement strand
CGTAACTTTACTACAGTAAATACTACATCACAAGTTATATATAAATCTTTCGGTAGTAATTACTTGAGTAATTATGGTCAGAGTCAAGCTTCAGAAAAGAAAATCTGGAAATGGAGATTATTACAGTACTGTAATAACTATCCCTAATTCAATAATAGAAAGCATGAGCTGCTTCAAAAATGCAAAAGAAGTTGACCTACAAATCAAGGATTCTTTTTTATTAATAAAACCAATAAAGTAATTTTGTGAACTAAATAATAATAAATATATAAAAACAATAATTTATTTAAGTAGAAATACTGATATTCTTGTTAAGTTACTTGGTCTTGACAGAAGATGATGAAGATAGAAAGCTTTATATACTAATGGTGTATAACTATACACTAAAGGTGTATATAATGTTAACAGATAATGAAAAGAAAGTATTAAAATTTTTAATGATATCATCTAATCATTACTCTATCAATGATATTGCAAAAAATTGCAGATTGGCTCCAAATGGAGCATATAAAATATTAAAAAAATTAGAAAATACAGGAATTATCTATTTTGAAGAGATAGGCAGGATTAAAGCTTATAGAATAAACTTTGAAAACCCATTAACAAAAAATTATCTGGAAATAGCTTTAACAGATGACAGGATAAAAGAATCAAAGATAAAGATCAGAATCCAGGATTTTAGAGAACTTAAAAGCCTCTGTAAGGCAGCTGTAATATTTGGTTCATATATAACAGAAAAGAAAAATCCTAATGATATAGATGTCTTATTTATTATAGATGCAGATAATTATAAAGAATATAATGCTAAATTAGAAATTATAAGAAATATAATACCCTACAAAATCCATGATGTAATCCAGACTCAAAAAGATTTTATTAAAAATCTTAAAAAACAGGATAAAATAATAATAGAAGCTGTAAAAAATGGCCTTGTTTTATGGGGTCATGCTTTCATCGTAAAGAGTATTGAAAATGCAAAAGATTGAAGAAAAATTAAAGAAATGTATTGAAGAAGGAAAAAGAGGAGAGAGGCATAAAGGATTAAGGGAAATAAATCCAGATAAGCAACTAGCTTTAGAATATCTAAACAAGGCAATGCACAATCTTAAAGCTATAACTTTCTTTTATAATGGCGGGTTCTCTGACTGGAGTGCAAGTGCAGCTTTTTATTCTTTATATCATTGTTTGCTTGCAATTTTGGCAAAAAATGGATATGAAAGCAGAAATCAAAGCTGTACTTTTGCAATAATTGAGGATTTAATTAAAAATAATAAAATCACAGAAATAACAATTGAAGAATTAAAAGATATATTTGATTCTGATATTAAAGAGAATTTAGAGCACAGTTCAAAGATATTGGATATAAGGGAAAGCATGCAGTACTCAACAAAAATTAGTATAGAAACAGATACATTTAAAAAATTAAAAGAAAAAACAATAATATTATTCGAAAAATTAAGAAGAGAAATTGAAAAAGATTAGAATTTAAAAACTTATTTCTTATATGCAAAGAAGCCTGTTATTAATACTAAGAATGCAATTATTCCTGCTGTTATATACAAGTTTCCATTGCCTGTTTCAGCTGTAACTTCACCTGTTACTGCAGGGGCATTACTTTCTTGTGTTTGTGTTACTTCTTCAATTTGATTTTGTACTGGTTCTATTACAACTGGTGTTGCTTTAATAACAGCTGCATGACTTCTTGAACTTCTACCACTTGAACTACCTACTGGAGGTGCTGAATAAGTACAAAAATGTAATATTGTATCAGGCACTTTATCAGAATCTAAACCTGTTTGAGCATAACAATTATTATTGTCTGTAAATGTTTCTGTAAATGTATTATCTGATTGACAATTTGAATTTGTTGATACTATATCTGGAGTGCAAGAATCACAACTAAGTGTTTCATTAAATGGATCTACTAAACCTGTATTCAATTCTATCCATTGTGCTTGTAATGTATCATCTGATTGACAAGTACTATTAACTAACTGCCAATTTGGCAATGAAGTATTTCCATAAATAATATCTTTTAATATATCACAATCTGCTATATTTATTTTATCATCTCTATAAAAATCAAGAATAGCTATATTATCTACTGGATTAAAATTAGAATCATGACAGCCTAAAGATGATATTCCAAGCGCTATATTTTTACACATTGATAAATCTCCACCAGCTATATAACCATCACCATCACAATCTCCTGTTGGATTAATCATAATAAGTATATTATTTGTTGGCTGTATTGGCATAGTTCCATCCATAGAATTATAAGTTCCATTATTATAGCCATTATATATATCTTTTAATGCTATATAATCTCCAAATGTAAACTGTCCATCTTGATTTAAATCCTTTTCAATACAATTTACCATATCTCCAGTTGAATTATGACATATTGATGGAATATCTAAAACAAGGCTTCTTAATATTGTGAAATCTCCTGCTTGAATATAACCATCTCCATCAAAATCTCCTGCTAATTCAACAGCACTTGCAAAACTAACTAAGAAAATTGATACTAAAATTAAAAGGGTTAATATTTTTTTCATTTTTAACTACTATTTCAGAGTGAAACTTATATATAAAGCTTTTGGTTTTGTAATTATTTAAAAGTAATGACTAAAAATAGATATAAATAGATTCAAAAAGTTCAAAAGCTTATTTTTTGTATTTTTTCCATACAAAGAAACCGACTATCAATAAAAGCAACACAAGAAATCCTGCTATATACAAGTTTCCACTGCCTGTATTTATTACAGTTGCACCAGTTATTCCAGGAGCATTTGTATCTTCTGTTTGCAGTGCCTGATCTTCTACTATTGGTTCTGTTATAATTGGTGTTGATGTAACAACTTCTGGATGGCTATTAGAACCCCCACCGCCTGAAGAACCTTGAGAGCCTCCACCACATAATAAATCAGAACCACTACAATCTTCATCTATTCCATTACCACAAATTTCAACTATATTTGGATTAATTAAAATATTAGCATCATCACAATCTGTTCCACCACATGATAATTCTATATAACCATCTCCATCTCCATCTAGGCATTCATTTAAAAGTGTAAAATCAAAATCTAAAATATTAACACCCAAAGCTTGTGTGGGTTTTGTATTTACAATATAACCTACAAGACTAGCTT
>JAHIVQ010000069.1 GCA_018816585.1 Nanobdellota archaeon | reverse complement strand
TATCCAAAATAACTTCTTGATTCTTGTGCTAATGTTGCTGACTTTGCCTTCTTAATGTACATTTCTTCAATAGCTTTGTAAGTTTTAATATCATTTTCAGATACACTTGGCTTTACTTTATTAACTGCTTCGTCAAAGAATTTCATTGAAATCTTTTCTACATGAATATCATTTCTTAATGCAAGTAAACCAGCTTCCCTGCATAAAGATTCTATATCAGAACCCATATAACCATCTGTCATGTCAGCTAATTTATTTAAATCAACATCATTTTCAAGAGGCATCTTGTTTGTATGTATCTTAAATATCTGCAATCTTGCTTCTCTGTCAGGATTTGTAGTTGAAATTATCTTGTCAAATCTTCCTGGTCTTAAAAGTGCAGGATCAACTAAGTCTGGTCTGTTAGTTGCTGCTAAAACAACAACATCATTTAATTCTTCAAGACCATCCATTTCAGCAAGCAATGAATTAACAACTCTTTCAGTTACTCCTGTTCCAGATGAGTCCATTCCTCTTCTAGGAACTAGTGCATCTATTTCATCAAAGAATATTATGGTAGGAGATGCTTGTCTTGCTTTTTCAAAAACCCTACGAATTCCTTTTTCTGATTCACCTACAAATTTATCCAGTAATTCAGGTCCTTTAACTAATATAAAATTAGATTCTGATTCATTTGCAACAGCTTTTGCAATCATTGTTTTACCAGAACCAGGCGGACCATAAAGCAATACTCCTCTTGGTGCTCTTATTCCAAGTCTTTTAAATGCTTTAGGATTTTTCAATGGCCATTCAACAGCTTCTTTCAATTCCTGTTTTAATTCTTCTAGACCACCAATATCATCCCAGTGCACATCTGGTGTTTCAACTAGAACTTCACGCATTGTAGAGGGCCTTACAACCTTTAAAGCATAATCAAAATCCTCGCTTGTTATTTTTAATTTTTCCAAGACAGATTTTGGCAGTGCTTCATTTTCTTTGATTTTTAAGGTTGGCAAAATTTTTCTTAAAACATTCATTGCAGCTTCCTTGCATAATGCTTCTACATCAGCGCCAACAAAGCCGTGTGTTATTTCCGCGTATTTATCTAATTTAACATCATCTGTTAGTGGCATATTTCTAGTATGAATTTTTAAAATATTTAATCTTCCTTTCTTGTCAGGAACTCTTATTACTATTTCCCTGTCAAATCTTCCAGGTCTTCTTAAAGCAGGATCTATGGCATTTGGCCTGTTAGTTGCACCAATAACAACAACACTCCCACGTGATTTCAAGCCATCCATGCAAGTAAGCAATGTTGCAACAACTCTTCTTTCAACTTCACCATAAGACTCATCTCTTTTTGGTGCTATTGCATCTATTTCATCAATGAAAATTATAGAGGGTGCATTCTTCTCTGCCTCTTCAAATATTTCACGAACTCTTTTTTCTGATTCACCATAAAACTTATTCATAATTTCAGGTCCATTAACAACAACAAAGTTTGCTTCAGTTTCATTTGCAACTGCCTTTGCGAGTAAAGTTTTACCACATCCTGGTGGACCATATAATAAAACTCCTTTTGGTGGATCAATTCCAAGAGCCTTGAATAATTCAGGATGTTTTAATGGCAGTTCAACCATTTCTCTAACTTTTCTTACTTCCTCTTCCAAGCCACCAACATCCTCATAAGTAACATCAAAAGCAGCAGTTTTTTCATCTTGAACTTCAGTTGCCTTGGGATTTACTTTTAACTGGGTATTTTCAGTTATAATAACAGAATCCTTTGGAGTAGTATTAACAACAACAAATTTTAATCCTCCAAAGCCAAAATTTCCCATAAAACCCTGCTCAAAAACATCAAAAATATCTTCAAATGGACTTCCTGAAAATGTTCTTCTTCTACGTGCACTTCCACCTAAAGAAATTATATCTCCCTTTACAACAGCTTTTCCAAGTAAACCATTTTTAAAAACTTCTGGGTCAGCCTGAACCATGATTCCAGTTTGTGCTGGTGCTATTACAACAGATTTTGCTTCCTTGACATCTGCTTTTTTTATCTTTACAATCTCTCCAATTCCAATCTTTGCATTTTTTCTTAAAATACCATCCATTCTTATTACTGACTGGCCAATATCTGTTGGATAAGCTCTATCAACAATACCAACTGTTTTTCTTTGACCTTCAATTTCAATAATATCTCCAACATGAACTCCAATCTCTTTCATTGTCTGAGAATCAATTCTTACAATTCCTTTGTATGCTTCTTCCTGCAAAGCTTCCATTACCTTTAATTTAACTTCACTCATCTTCTATTTCCTCTTCATTATTTTTAATATTTCTTATTAATTTTATTTTCCTTGAAACAAATCCCTTTCCATTATTCATATTTAATGGTTTTGTTTCTGATTTTTCCTTTATGATAGTACGAACTCCATTATTATTATTTTCTATTGTTCTATCAAAATTTCCAAAGTTTAATGATAATCTATTTGATTCTTCAAATGCTAAAGTAACCATTCTGCTCATCCTTTCCATATCTTCTTTCATTCTTTTATCAATATCTTTAAAAGGATCTTCAGCTTCTTCAAAGAAATCAATTATCTCTCTTGGAATTGAAACAGTATAAGAATTTCCAACCATTCTTAACTTAACATTAAACTGCTTTTTTCTTATCTTGCTGAATTCATTGTATTTTTCTATATCAACAGGATGGGGTATTATATTGCCACATTTTGGGCATTCAAGAACACGCATATTAAATCCATCTTTTATCATAATCTTCTTATTAGTTAGAGTATTACATTTATCACACAAAACCTTTGAGTCAAATATATCTTTCATTGTGTATACAACTGTGTATACACAACTTATATATAAAGATTTCTATTTTAGATTTTAGAAAATATATTATTCCATACTTGCCGCATCTCTTAATAAGGCATTATTAATATAATTTTCACATGACCTACAAATATTATCAAGACTTTTTTTATTTCCTCCACATGCAGTCATACTACATTGTAAAGAATCAAATGTTTGTTTTAATGCACTTAAACCCTTAGAACAATCATATTCTTCTCTTGTTGAATATATATTGTATCCCATCTTTTATTTAAGATCATTTTATTTATAAACATTTATTTAGATAAAAATAGGTATTAAAAGATATATCTAGAATATGATATAAATATATATAAAACAATAAAATATCTATTAATATGCCAAAATTATTTGATCTAAACAATAATATTTCAACTATTTATGGTCCTCCAGGTTCTGGAAAGACTACTATGGCTATGATTAGTGCTATAGATTATTTAAAAGAGAATAAAAAAGTACTATTTATGGATACAGAACAAACTTTTTCTATTGATAGATTTATTCAGTTATCAAAAGATAAAAAATTATTAGATAATTTATTATTAAATAGAGTATCAAACTTTAAAGAGCAGCAGATGCAGATAAATGGTTTTTATAAGATAAAAAATAATATTTCTTTGGTTGTTGTTGACACAATTGGAAATCATTATAGAATGTTGGTAAAATCAAAGCCAGATTTGGCAAACAGAATGCTTGCTTCACAATATAGAGCACTAAAGGATTTAAGTTCAACAGTTCCAGTATTAATCTTAAATCAAGTATATGAGAATCCAGTAACTAATGAAACAATAATGGTTGGTGGAAATATTTCTTTAGAATTTGCAGATCAATTAATAGAATTAAAAAAAGATCCAAGGCAGATTATATTCAAGAAAGAAAATAAATCAAGATTTTTCAGAGTTAGTGAAGAAGGGATTCATTTAGTCTAGATATTTTATTTATTAAATCTAATTTTTCCTTTTTGGCATAATCTTATTATTTCAATTGCCATCCGGTTAGTATCTGGCACTCCGCCTTTCTTAAGAATATTTCTCTTAATAGCAATATCATCTAAAACTTCGAATGAATCTTCTTTCCTTTCAACTCCAAAGTAAGCTTCTATTTTTCCATCTAGTAATTCAATTAGTTTAACAGCAGACACTTCTGGATATTTAAGAGACTCTACATTTAAAACTCCAAGAGCAAGCAAGTCTACATCATTAGTATAATGTAAAACTCCGGGAGTATCTATTATCATTATATCTTTAGTTATCCTTATATTTTGCAAACCTTTTGTATATCCGCTAATAGGGCTAGTTCCTGCGCTTTTCCTTCCTTTTAATACATTAATTAATGTTGATTTTCCTGTATTTGGGAATCCTACTACCCCAACTGTAATAGGTTTTCCTTTTGCCAACTCCCTTATTTTATTAAGTAATCTTACAGTGCTAATTTTATTTCTTGCGCTTATCTCAATTGAATTTTCTAAATTTATTTTATTTTGTTCCTGTTTGGAAATTAAATCAATTTTATTTATTACATACATATATCTTTTTCTGTATTTTTTTATTTTATCTGCTATGAATTTATTTATGCTTTGATTAATCATTCTTGCGTCTATTACAATAAGAATTATATCTGAATTTCTTATTACTTGATCTACTAAATCATTTGTTCCCATTATTATAAGAATAATTAGCTCTTTAAATGATTATCTTAAAAACCTGTTATTAAATTACCAATCAAGATTTTTCAGAGTTAGTGAAGAAGGGATTCATTTAGTTTGATTTCTATATTCTTTAACAATAATTCTTTTAAATTAAGTAATATTAAATTATAAATGGTATATATACAGCCCCTTATGTCAATGGAGGATTTTAAAAAAATACCTCAATCCTTAAGTTTAGATTTGGATGGAATAATAATAGAAGAAGGTATAAAATTATTCAATGATGAATCAGTTCCGGGACAGGAAAAAATAAATTTCATTACAGAAGTGATGAAGATAAAAGGATATTATAGAGTTCCTGAATTTAAAACAAATACAAACATATCAGCTAAGTTATTAGAAGTATTAGGAAAAGATGCTATAACTGCATTTTCAGCTCACAGAGAGCCGTATCCATTATTAGAAGAGACAAAATTCACTATTGGAGATTTAAAATACGAAGATTCAATGATATTTCATCATCCACATATAATATATAACAAAGAAGGTAATGTAATACATAAAATTTTTTCTGGACCAAATACAACTTTATTTAATATTGTTGTAGGTATGATAACTCCAATCGGTTCAAAATTCATAAGAGCAAAAATAGAAAAAGAAGCAAAAGAAAGAATAGAATCAGAAGGACTATGGCTTGAAGATCCATATAAAAAAGCAGAAGAGTTAAAAAATGATAAAACCTCTGTTAATATAGAATTAGATCAATCATTAAATATACATTACTCAAATAAAGATTTTTCTGTTGCAATGCGTCTTAATCCAAGATTGTCTTATAAAGATAAATGGTTTGAAGATTATTTTATTAAAAAGAATTGTGATCATCTTAATATAATTACCGATGCTTATATGTGTTACATAAAAGAAATTCAAGATCAAAAAAGAAGAATAGAAGTTTTTAATATGGCTTATGAGAAGATACCTGGAATTGCTTTCTCTAGAAAATTTAAGGGTTTGGAATCAGCAAAGAGATTTATAAATAAATCATTATGATTTTTTATCTTCTTTTCCTATGCTTTCAATATATCTACATTTTGGATAACCTGGACAAGCCAAGAATTTACCATAAAAACTTGTTCTTACAACCAAACCAGAACCACATTTAGGACATTTTTTCTTTATTTTTCCAGATTCAAAATTTTTTATTTCCTTTTCTATTTTATCATCTAGTTTTTTAGAAGGACATTCAGGATTAAGACAAATTTCTTGTGGTCTTTTGCCTTTTCTTATAACATTGATAATAGGATAATTGCATTTATCACATATTTTTTTAGTATTTTTAATTAATCCCTTAGGTAATTTAAGTGTAATATCACAATCAGGATATTTTGAACAAGCAGCAAAGAATCCAAATTTACCTTTTTTAATCATTAAATTTCCTTCTTTGCATTTTGGGCATAAACCAAGTGTATTTTCCTCTGTTCTTGTTTCTATTGTTGCTTCAGCTAATGATTTACCAATTTTAATTTCATTCTTCTTGAAATGTTCAAATATTTTTGTAAGCTCTTTTTTAGCATCATCAAGAACTTTTTCAGATTTGTATTTTCCTTCTCTTATTGCTTCCATATCTTCTTCAAATTTTCTTGTTAAATTTTCATCAAGAATTTCAGGACAGTATTTTTCTAAAGTTTCAATGGTTTTCATTCCTAAATTAGTTACTTGGATATTTTTTTCTCTTACATAATTTCTGTCATATAAAGTAGATATAATCTCTGCTCTTGTTGCTTTAGTTCCAAGATTTTCTTTTTCTAATTCTTTAATTAAAGAAGCTTCTGTATATCTTTTTGGTGGCTGTGTTTCTTTATCATATAAAATTGTTTTTGGAGTTTTAATTTCATCTTTCTCTTTTGCTTTTGGTAACTCTTCATCCTTAAATTTAGCAAATTTTCCATATAGTATATGCCATCCAGGAATTTTAGTTACAGTTCCTTTTAATTCAAATAATTCTCCATTGCAATCTATTTCATAAGTTGCTGTCTCTCTTGTCGCAGGATCTCCAAAACAAACAAAGAATCTTCTAACAATTAATTCATATAACGAACTTGCTTTACCTTCTAAACTTTTAGGTAACTCTCCTGTAGGATAAATTGCAGGATGTGCTGGATCTGTTTTACTTCCTTCAGTTGGTTTTAATGTCTTTTTTAATAAAAATGATGTTTCTTCAGGGAATTTTTTTGATAATTTATTTAGTATTTTTTTATAATCTATTGATGGGGGTAATTTTTGAGAGCTTGTTCTAGGATATGAAATATAAGAATTTGTATATAACATCTGCGCTAATTCTAAAGTTATTCTTGGAGATAATCCAAGTGATCTGTAAGCTTCTAATTGTAAACTTGTTAAATCAAAAGGTAATAATGGTTCTTGCTTGAATTCTTTTTTTGTAATCTTTGAAATAAAAGCTTTTTTATTTTTAGTATTTTTTATTACTGAATCAGCTGTTTTTTTATCTTTGAATGGATTTTTTTTATCAAATGCTTCTATCTTATTATTACTTAAAGTTCCTTGCAGTGAAATCTCCCAAAAAGGTACTGGTTTAAATTTAGAAATATCTTTTTCTCTTTTATATAATAAATATAATGATGGTCCTTGTACTCTACCTGAACTCATTACCTTAAACATATTTGTTGCATGTTTTATTGAAAGTGTTAATGCTCTTGAAATATTAATTCCAAAAAGCCAATCAAGAACGTGTCTTGTTAATCCTGAATCTACTAATTTTTTATCAATATGAGGAGAAACATGTTCATATGAATTTAATAAATCTTCTGCAGTTGTAGTTGAATACTGCATTCTTTTTGCATCTTCTTTTTTACAAAGATATTTTAAAATATTATAACCAATTACTTCTCCTTCAACATCCCAATCACAAGCAACAATATAATCATCTGCTTTTACTGCAACTTTTTTTATTAAATCTAAATAAGGTTTTGTAAAAGAAGCTGATTTTGATACTTCATAAGTGGGTTTCCATTCTGTATTAAAAATAGGATAAGTCCACGCTTTCTTGTCTTTTTCAGTTACAGTATATAAATGACCAACAGCACAAACAACAATTATCTTTTTATTTTTGTGTTCTATTTCATAATAACTGACTTTGTTTATTACTTTTTTATCTAATTTATTATCAGATAAAGCTGTAGCTATTTTTAGGGCTACAGATGGTTTTTCACAAATTATCAGCGTTGTCATAAATCGCTTTAAAAAGTAAACTATTTAAAAGTTTTTAAATCTCAATAATTTTTCCTTTTCTTCCAACATTAATAACTCTTGTATTTCCTAATTTTTCTTCAAGACCCTCAGCTTCATGCACATGAGAACAAAGCAAAAAATCTGGCTTGAATGTTTCAACAGCTTTTCTTATTCCTTTACTTCCAGGAAAAATATTTGAAAATTTTTCCATTATAGTTCCAGAAGGATGAACATGTGTAACCATTATTTTTTTCTTCATACCTTTTAATCCATCAAATCCCTGTTTTAATGAATTAAAAATTTCTGATTCACTTAATTGTGACATTCCAATATTTGCACCACCACAACCAAATAATCCTATATCTTTGTATTTAATATAATAACCATGAAGATTAGTCACATTATATAATTCAGCCAAGAAATCCGCTGTTGCAATAGTCTCATGATTTCCAGGAACTAAAACAACTTTTAATTTATTTTTTACAAATGGACCTATAATTCCCTTTGTGGATATTTCACCCATTGTTAAATCACCACATAAAACAACTAGATCTACTTTTTCTTTAGAAGCTTTTTTAGCAAGTTCATTTGCTAATTTAGTATCTCCATGTATATCTCCTGCAGCAAATATCTTCATTTTTTCTTGACTTTTACAATTAATTTAGAACCTTTTCTATATTTAATACCTTCTTTATTCCAGGCAATTACTGGAAGGATGTGAGATAATAACTGCTCTGCAGTCATTTTACGGACTCTTCCATTTGTAATTTGAACCCAATTTTTCTTATCTTTCTTATAAACTTGCTTCCAACCACTTTTTAAAACAAGAGAAATTATACACTCATCATTCTTCATTTTTGATGTTGTTTCTTAAATGCTTCAGCATGCTCAGTAGAACAGAAAAAATAATGTTCTCCATCTATCTCAAGTTCAATTGGACTTTCAGATGCAGGAATTATTTTTCCGCAGACAGCACACTTTGTTAAATCTTCATTCTGTCCTTCCATAATACCTTCTTCAGCTTCAGAAATTTCATCGCCTTCTTTTAAAGCTTCTGCATCTTTCTCTTCGTAAATATCTTCATCTCCTTCTTCTTTTGACATTTTTTCCCTCCTTTGGTTTTATCTCCTTAAAACCAGTATATTTCCATAATACTTTTGGTATTTTAATTGATCCATCTTTCTGCTGATTATTTTCTATTATTGCAACAATTATTCTTGATGTTGCAAGTGCAGTATCATTTAAAGTATGCACTATCATTCTATTATTTTTATTATCAACACATTTTATATCTAATTTTCTTGCCTGGTAATCAGTACAATTACTTAAAGAAACAACTTCTCCATATCCTTTTGTTGTTGGCCTGTAAACTTCCAAATCAGCACTTCTATATTTCCAATCAGCCAAATCTCCTGAACAAATCTCAAGAACTCTGTAAGATAATTCCAATTTCTTTAATATTTCTTCAGAATTTTTCAATAATTCATTGTATAATTTCTCTGAATCTTCTGGCTTGCAAAAAATAAATTGTTCTACTTTATTAAATTGATGTGTTCTCCATAACCCTTTTTCATTAATTCCATGTGCCCCAAGTTCCTTCCTGAAACACATTGAATATGAAAAATATTTTTTTGGTAATTCTGACTCATTAAATGTGTGTCCTGTATGCATTGCTAATAACGCCTGTTCTGAAGTTCCAATTAAATTTAAATCCTCATCTTTAATTGAATAAACAGATTGTTCAATTGCTTTTCTATCCATTGATGCAAATATTTCTTTTTCATGAAGCATTAATGGTGTTTCTATGTAATCATAACCTTTTGATTTCATAAAATCTATTGCAAATCTTATTAATGCCTGATTTAATAATGCAAGTTCATTTTTCAAATAATAAAATCCATTGCCTGAAACTCTTGAAGAAGAATCAAAATCAACTAATTTTAGTTTTTCAAGAAGTTCAACATGAGTTTTAACAGGAAATTTAAATTTTATAATTTTCCCAGATTTTTTTATTTCTTTATTTTGTGATTCATCCTTTCCAATAGGAGTATTTTTAGACATAATATTTGGAAGTTGCAAAAGAATTTCCTTTATTTCCTGTTCTATTTTTTTTTCTTTTTCTCCAAATTCACTTATCTTTTGAGGTATTTCCTTGACTTTTTTTACTATTTGTGATATATCATGACCTTTTTTCTTTTCTTCATTGATTTTATCAGAAATTGTATTCCTTTCATGCCTTAAATCATCTGCTTCCTGCTTGATTCTGCGCCATTCTTCATCAAGTTTAAGCACTTTATCAACCAAAGGGAGCTTATCTAACTGAAATTTCTTTTTTATATTCTCTTTTACTAAAGAAGGATTCTCTCTTATTAGTTTTATATCGAGCATAGGCTTAAATATTGAAATTTCTTTTTAAATCTTTCTGATAAAACAATTTATACAAAACATTTATATAGTATATTAGATAATATAAATTAAAAAATATATAATACAATATAGGGGGGGTTTAGTTGATAAAAAAGCGAGAAATATTTGAAGTTTTTTTCAGACGTAAGCCAGCTATGATCTTAATGGCCCTTAGAAAGGGAGGAAAAAACCGTTACGGATCTGTGCTAGCAAAAGAAGTAGATTGCACGTATTCACATGCAGTAAAGATACTACAGGAAATGGAAAAGTCAAAGCTTGTTAGTTTTGAAAAAATGGGGAGAATAAAGACCATAAAACTTACTGACAGTGGCAACAAAGTAGCAGAAAATATAGAAAAAATAAGAGAATTCTTATAAAAATAAAAGGGGTGATTTTTTTATTTTGTGATAGACCTATTTCTAAAGGTTTAGTATATGCCTAATTTCGAAATGATTATAAATGATAAATTGATTATATTAATATGGGTGAAATGTTAGAAGCTATTAAAGAGATAGGAAAGAAAGGAGCTATTAAAAAGTATAAACAAGATAAAAAAGAAATTGATGGTTGGTTATTTTTATTTGTTTTAGGACTTTTTTTAATTTCTTTAGTTTATTTATATTATATAGTAACTTATTCGATATTTTATATAATCTTCTTTATCTTCCAGCTATATGTTATCTATTTAATGTATAAGAGAAAAAAGTTATTTAAAGAAATGGCTGTTATTAGTTTATGGGTTTTCCCCCTTTATTTACTTTCTATAACTCCTTGGATAGAATATTTTAATGCAGTTGGTTATAGTTCTTTATTTTTCTTAGTTATTTGGACATATTATCTTTTTGTATCTAAAAGGGTTAAAAATACATTTATAGAAAAATGAAATTAGAACAAGAACACAAAGTAAAAATAACAAGTAATTTAAAATGGGCTATTGGATTTGCAATTATAACTTTTATTATCGGATTATTTTTGAATATAACTCTTTCTAACTTAATTTTATTATCTTTATTTGGATTTATAGGTGTTATTATTGTAACTAACAAGTCTTTTAATAAATGGATAAAAGAAATTAATGAAAAAAGAAGATTAAGAATAGAAGAACAAGAACGATTAAAACGGATAAGAATAGAAGAAGCAGAAAGGGAAAGAGGTAGAATGATAGGTAGAGAAATGGCTCGTGATGATGTAGATAGAATAAAGTGGAAAAGAAATTTCAATAGGGATTATGGTTTTTTTGGAAATAAATCTATATTTTTAGATTATCCAAAAAGGAAGAAAAAATGAATAAGAGGTTAGGTTAATATGGATTTGGAACAAATTGGTATGTCTTTAGCAATTTTATTTGGAATATTAATTTGTATTCTTTTGCCTATTATTTTACTTTTAAAATCAATAGATAAAGATAAAACAAAAAAGAAAGAGATTAAATTAGATAATCCACTAAAAAAATTAATTTATAGAATTGGTACTTTTAATCATTTTAGCTCAAGTGGGTATTTTGGATTACTTGGAAAATTAAGAAATTGGGAAGATTCAACAAAACAAGAAGAACAAAGAGAAAAAGAATTAAATGAGACTGTTGTTTTAAAAACACAAGATCAAATAGCAAGTTATAATTTTGGTTGGTTTTTATTTATATTGCTCTTTTTATTAATAGGATTTATAGCATATATTATAATATTAGCAGAATACTTTTAGCTCATTAACCCTTATCATTATAGTTGCAGGAGAAATATTTAATTAAAAGCGGGCCCGACGGGATTTGAACCCGCGGCCAACTGATAACCCTTCTTGATTAAGAGTTTCAACCATAGACAGTTGCTTTTGGCGACTTTATTAGCCCCTACCAAGCTGAGCTACGGGCCCTTAAATAAACTCTTTTTAAAAGATTATTTAAACATTTCCATGATAACAAGATTTTTATATCAATCAACTAAAAGAGAATATGAAAGAGAGAGTGATCCTACCAAGAGATGAATTACCCCATGATAATCAAGCAATAGAATGGTGGTACTTTAATGGATTTCTTAAAGGGAAAAATGATTATGCTATTATGACTTGTTTATTTAAAGCAAATACAGAAAAAGTAAATTTAAAATTTTTAAGATTACCATCTAAAACAGTTTATTTTTCACACTCTTTATTGTTTAATCTAACAACAAAAGAGATAAAAAAAGAAATTTTACCAATTGTAATTGTATCAGAAGATAGTTATAAGAAAAAAGATTTATTTATTAATTATTTTTATCCATTGAGAAAGAATTTTGTAAATTATGAAATAGCAAGATATGATAAGGACTTAAAAATCAAAACAAGATACTTCGATTTATTATTAGAATCAAAAAAGAAACCTTTGTTAGAAGGAGGAAATGGTTATATTGATCTTGGAACAAAATCAACATACTATTATTCTTATACAAATATGAAAGCCATTGGTTATATTGGAAATGATTATGTAAGGGGGAAAATATGGCATGACAAGCAATGGTCAGAACAAGGATTTATGAAAGATTCATGGTTATGGTTTTCAATTCAATTACCAAATAATACTGAAATAGTTTGTTTCGATTACAAAGGTAAAAAAATGGCCAGTGTTACATATCCAAATAATAAACAAGAACATCTTGAAGCAGAATTTACCCTTATAAATAATATATGGAAGAGTGAAAAAACAGGCTTACAATATAATCTTGAATGGAATATTAAGATTGGAAATTTTGATATTAAAACTAAACCAATACTAAAAGAGTGTGAAGTAAATTTTGGAAACATAAATTATTGGGAAGGTCCAATAGATGTAGTTGTTAATGGAATAAAAGGGAAGGGGTTTATGGAATTTTTAGCAAAACAAAAACCAAGTAAAATAAATAATATTTTAAATTATAATAAATCAATATTTGAAAAACTAAAATTTTATAAATCTTAATTATCCTAATAAGCTGAAAATACCTTTCTGAATTATCCATACTGCAGCAATTATTGTAAAAACATTATGAATATTAAATAAAGCCAGAATAAAAATTAATGAAGCAATTATATCAACGATACTAATCAATGAAAAAAATATAAGGGCCTTTATTAAAAAATAAATAAGAAAAACCCAGGCAAAGGTTATATTGAAATAAAACAATAAAATTAAAATTATTCCTGTAATTATATCTAAAATTCCAAATAATTTAATCATTTTATATCTTTTGAAAATACTACTTGATTATTATCTATTATTTCTAGTTTTTTAGTATTTAATAGTATTTCAATAGAATGAATATTATAAACATATCTTCCATCCATAAATTCTGTCTGCAAAGGTATTGGTTTTGCAACTCCATCTAATAACATATAAGCATTTGAAGAAACAACTTTATCAACTAACACCAAATTTGGATTGCTTACACTAAATCCAGTATAATTCAGTCCAAAAGGCAATACAAGCAAAAATACCAAAAAAATAAATAAAAACATTCTAAAATTCTTGTCAGAATTATATTCATTAATTGCCTTAAAACATCCACTTTTATATTCTTTATAATAATTAAGCCAGTCTTCAACCGGTCTTCCCTTTAGTAATCCATTAATTTGTTTTTTATATTGTTTTTTTGTGACTAAATTAATCTTTCTTCTGACATTTAGTGCTTCAAGTTCATTCAATAAACGTTCCTCGTGAGAATTGCATAAATAGATATGTTTTTTAAGTTCACCAACCTTTTTCATAATGAGTAATAGATATTATATTTATAAAGCTTTTTAATATAAACTGAAAATGGGTATAGTTAAATTTACACCAAGGGAATATCAAACAAAGATATTTGAGACAGCAAAGAAGCATAATACTCTAGTTGTACTACCTACAGGAATTGGAAAAACTGCAATAGCTTTATTATTAGCAGAAAACAGGCTTAGTTTATATCCTGAATCAAAAATACTGATATGCTGTCCTACAAAACCATTATGTGCACAGCATGTAAAATCATTTGGTGAATTCTTTAGTATAGATAGTAATGAAATAATATTATACACTGGAGCAACAAACCCAAAAAAAAGATCAGAATTATGGAATAATGGAAAAATAATAATAGCAACACCACAAACAATTGAATCTGATATAATAAATAGCAGAATTTCATTGGAAAATATTTCTCTTCTTGTTCTTGATGAAGCTCACAGATCAAGAATGAAGTATGCAAGCACTTTTGTAGCAAAAAATTACAATGAAAATGCAGTTAATAAAAGAATTCTTGCTCTAACAGCTTCTCCAGGAAGTACAAAAGAAAAAATAGATGAGATAAAAAATAATTTATTTTTAGACACTATTGAAATAAGAACAGAGACAGATGATGATGTTAAGGATTATATTCAAGAAAAAGAAATTGAGTGGGTTAAAGTAAATTTACCAGAAGAATTCAATAAAATTAAGGATATGATAAAATTAATGATGGATGAAAAAATAAATGAATTAAGAAGGATAATTCCAAATAAAAAATTCTTTAATAAAAAAGATTTACTTGCTCTTCAATTTCAATTTAGAAAATCAATAATGAAAGGTAATAAAATGGCTTTCTGGGGTGTTTCTTTAACAGCGCAATTACTAAAACTATCACACGCACTCGAACTTATAGAAACACAGGGAATAAAGCAATTAATGCAATATTGGGATAAATTAGAAGATGATAAGAGTAAAGCAGCAAGAACTATAGTTAATGATACAAGAATAAAAAAAGCTATGCAATATTGTCTTGATTTTAATGAAAGCAAGCATCCAAAAATGCAGAAATTAAAAGAAATAGTACAATCTGAACTTGAAAAAAATAAAGAGGCAAAAATAATTGTATTTGCAAATTTTAGAAATACTATTGATGAAATTTACAAGGAAATTAATGATGGTTTGATAAAACCAGTCATACTTGTTGGGCAAAAAGAAGGGTTGACTCAAAAAGAGCAGATTAAAAGAATAAGGGACTTTGAAGAAGGATTATATAATGTTTTAATTGGAACAAGTATTTCTGAAGAGGGACTTGATATTAAAGGGGGAGCAGATATGGCAATTTTTTATGAGAGTGTACCTTCAGAAATAAGAATGATTCAGCGACGGGGAAGAGTTGGAAGATTGATAAAAGGGAAAATTATATTTTTAATAACTAAAAAAACAAGAGATGAATCTTATTACTGGGCAGCTAAAAGCAAGGAAAGAACAATGAAAAAAACACTTTATGCAATGCAAGAAGAACCAAAGCAATCTAAACTAGGAAATTTTTAAAATGTTAATAATAGATCATAGAGAACGTGAAATTATAAGGGAATTATCAAAGAGAAAAGTAAAATTTGATATAAGACAATTAATCACAGCAGATTTAATCATTGGTTATATTGGAATAGAGAGAAAAACTCAGCAAGATTTCATAAACTCTATGATAGATGGAAGACTAATAGAACAATTAATATTATTAAAAGAAAATTTTGATATTCCTTTGTTAATAATAGAAGGTGAAGAAAATATTTATTCATTAAGAAATGTGCATCCTAATGCTATTCGTGGTATGCTTGCATCAATATCAATTGATTATCAAATACCTACAATTTATACAAGAAATGTAAATGATACTTGTTCTTTAATTGAAGGAATACTAAAGAGATTAGAAAGAGGAAAACCAACTATTCCTCTGCTTAAAAAAAGAAAGCCATTAACATTAAAAGAAAGACAGGAATTAATAATAGAAAGTTTTCCAGGTATAGGACCAACACTTGCAAAATCATTGCTAAAAGAATTCAAAAGCGTTAAAAACATAATAAATACAGATGAAAAGGATTTACAAAAAGTTGAGAAATTAGGACCTAAAAAAGCTTCTGAAATTAAGAAAGTTATAGAAGAAAAATATGATTAAAATCTTTTAGATAATCTGTTTTAATATTAAAATCCTTCATTAAACTTTCTAATTCTTGTTCTTCAATATATCCATCTCTATTTTTATCTACTATTATATAAAATTGTTCTGAAATTTCCTTTCTATTATTATAAATATTATATACTCCCTTGCAAGTACAAGTACATATTGAAGTAAGGGTAATAACTCCAGCCATTACAAAAGCACCAAATAAAACTTCTATTTTATCCTTAAGTATATTCTTTTTAGCTTGTTTAAGTAAATTATAAAGTTTATCCATAAATTAAAGAAAAATAGTATTTTATAAATCTATTTATGAGTTTAGTTTATATCTCTCTATCAAATTATAAATAGGTCCATCTTTTGTTAAAGTGCTGTTAAAAAGTCCAAATTCCTTAATTTCTGATTTAAGCTTAGAAATTTTAATTTTATTTAGTTCTTCATCAAATTTCTCCTGGTTTTTTATATACTTTATTCTTCCAAGAGTAATATGAGATTTAAATTCCTGATTATCAGAAAATATATCAAGTAATTTTTCATCTATTCTTTGCTGTAATTCAATTAATCTATTATCTGATTCAAGACCTATCCATATAACCTTAGCTTTTCCTTCAATTGGAAATAAACCTTTTTCAGTAAGAGAAATCTTAAAAGAATTGAATTTTATGGTTTTTAATCTTGATCTGATTTCTTCTATCTGTTTTTCATCTGCTTCAGGAATAAATTTGAGCGTCAAATGTAAATTTTTCTTTGAAACTAGCTTGAATTTTGCAGGTAATTTTGAAATTTCCTTTTCCAGTTCAAACAAATAATCCTTTATTTCATCAGGAAGTGGAGCTGCAATAAATAATCTCATAAAAATTCTCCAACTATTTTTGCTGCAGTTTTTACTGTAATATTATTTGTATCTTTTAGTGGATTTACTTCAACAAGATCAAATGTCTTTTTATTTTTTACAAAACTCAATCTTTGTATATAGTATAATAATTCTCTTGCAGATAATCCTGCAGGTTCTAAATATCCTGTTCCTGGTGCTATTGAAGGATCTAAAGAATCAATATCCACACTTATATGAATATGATCAAAGTTTCTTGCTTTTTCCATTATAAGATTACATATATTTTCTCTGTCAAGATAAAGTTCTTTTGCAGTATAAAATTTAATATTATTCTTTTCTAAATAATCAATTTCTTTTATATCAGGATTTCTTATTCCTATAAGAATAATATTTTCTTTTTTAACTATTCCTTCTTCAATAAGATGATATAACCAATCTCCATGTGTAGGAAATTCAAATTCCTTGTACACATCAGGATGTGCATCAAAAACAATCAAGCCAAAATTCTTTGAATTTTTTGAAATCTTTTTAATAATTGGTTCTGTAATACTATGGTCACCTCCAAGATAAATATCTCCTTCTTTAATATTTTTAATATCAGAATCCTCAGAAGTAAATTTTAATTCTTTAAAAGATTCGTTCAACCAGATATTCTTTAATTCTTTTAAAATTTCATTTGGTGCACTCTCTGTTCCATTATTTTTTCCCAAACTTCCTTTAGAATATTTTATTTTAATAATTTTCATTTGCTGGATATGCTTCTTTTGCAAGTTTTTCAAGAATAACTTTATTCTTTCTGAAAATAGTTAATAATGAATTAATCTCTTCTGCAACTGCTGTCTTAAGATCTTGTGGATGAATTTCTTTCTTTACAAATTTATCTTCTATTTCTTTATAAGTTGAAAATGATAAATTTCCACCATATTTTTTATCTCTTTTAATAACAAATTTTTCATTATTATCTTGTTTTATTATCATTATAACATATTTTAAAAATGCCATTATTCCATTATCTGGATCCCCTGAAACACATTCTGCATTATTTAATTTCTTTTTAACTTCATCTTCACTATCTAATAAATCTATTTTTGATTTTGCATCAGAAGATGACATTTTCTTTCCAATTAATCCTTGAACTAAAGGGTTCATTATTTCAATCCTTGGTTTATATAGTAGTTTAGGTAAATTTTCTCGTGCAAGAACCATTATTTT
>JAHIVQ010000005.1 GCA_018816585.1 Nanobdellota archaeon | reverse complement strand
TGATTCAACATATTCTATTGCTGGTTTTGTTATTCTACCTTTAAATCGTGCTAGTAATAGCAATGCAAACAATGCTACCAAGATTACATCAAAATTATTTCTATTTATGAATACATACCGGTCAAGGATTGTATAGATTATTGCCACAACAACAAAACACAATAACATAAAATGTTTTTTCCACCGACTATCATAAACCCAAGTTCTTTCATATATTTTTAATGCCATTTTGTTTTTCCTCCTTTATTTTTCTGAATATAAACAAAGGAATATGTAGTAGTATTTAAAGATTATTATGTTGTAGTATATGTTTCATCATTCAACCCAATAGTAGTAAGTATTATTATCAAATTTACACCTTATTTCATTATGATGCCTTAGCTTCATTAGGTTATGTCTTGCTGAGATTATACCAATACCTACTGTGGTTGCTAGTTGTATTGCGTCAAATGATTTACCTTTATTATTTTTTAAGAATGTATAGATTTCAGATTGTGCCATATAACATCACCTTTTTTCATTGAGCTTAATTCTGATGTTCATTGTTAGGAGTAGTGGAGTTTTCTACAATAAGATTAATGATATCTCGTCTAACATTTTCTACTATTTGAAAACAATGCTGATTAAACCTTCCTCTATCAAAATCTAATTTTTCATGGTTATCCCAACTGAATATATCTATTGGATATGGATTTTGATATTCTTTGATTAATTTTATTATTTCTTCATTATCCATCTTGAAAACCTCATTGACTTATAATAGTATTTGTAATGGTCTATGTTACCATCTCCTGCTTTCGCTATAACATATTGTATGTACCCTTGATTTCTTAATTTTCTGCATGATATCGAGGCACTATGAGTATTAACACCAACATTTTTTGCTAGTTCAGTAACAGTAAACATTTTATTTACACTACTATGCTTCTTCAAAAATTCTAGTATGTTATCTTGTCCCATTTTTACTATGTATTGATTTAAGGTTAAATACTGCATATCTAAGACCGCAATTTGTGATAAAACAATCGTTACATTCCTTATTTTTTTTGCACATAGGAATTGATTGTTCTGCAATCTCACTTTTTTTCCAACCATATTTGGATGGGTAATAAAAAGGTACAAACATGTAATTCACCTCAAAAATGCAGTCATTTTAATTTGCGAGTCATATTCCCTAATGAACTCGTTTAGTTCTAGTCTAATCTGGTTTGAGTATCCAGTATAATTGATTCCTTCTTTACGCCTATCAAATTGGATTGGCACACCTAACTGCTTGAATTTTAATGGTTCAATTATTGCCCAAAAGTTCTTATTCTCAAAATTGATTACTCTTATCCTAATTAAACTGACTCTGCGTTTAATTAAATCATCTATTAGTTCTGTGTCTATCGCTAGGCTATGCCTATACTTTGGGTGCAAAAACATCTGATGTTTTCTTGCATCTCTCTTTGTTATGTATTCATTTTTATCATTAACAAACCCTACTTCTTGGTTTCTCTCGTTTAAATAAACTATACAATCATTCCTATAAAATGTTTTCATTTTTTATGGTGGGATGTTGTTGGAAAAGAGGTGATAACCAATAGAAGTAGCTACCACAATATATAGAACCACTATGGAGTTACCTTGCATCACAGCACCCATTTCCATATTTATTATTAAAAAATACGAGTGGACAATATTTCGGTGTTATATCCATTTCTATCTTACTCTCTTTTTTAAAAAATCTGTTTTATTAGGTTAATGATTTTTTTGATTGCTTGTTTTTCTATGTAACATAACTCACAATTTGGGTCATCTCCAGCATGGACAATAAATCTATTCCCTTCTACTTCATAATAACTATCATTCCAAAAATCTCTTAATATCCTCCTTACCTTTCTGTCTATTTTTGGGTTATCTCTAACTGGTTTTATCATCTTTATATCCTAATCTATTTAATATTTGTTTACCTAACTGTGTGTTATGTTTTATGTTAAGATAACATACATTTAATGTCCTTGCAGTACCATAGGGGTCTAAAATTAATTCTTGTTGCGATTCATCTGGCAAACCACTAAACATCTCCATACACTTTGTTTTTGCTTTCATTTTATGCTAGTTGAATAATTCCTTAGAAATTCTAATCTTCTGTCTTTATCGTTATACCCGTTAATAATTTTGATTAGTTCAGATTTATTAAAACCTTTACTTTTTAAAAAATCTAATTCTGATTTTATCTTGTTATCTATTCCACAATTTTCAATTGTTTTAATTGCAGATTCAATAATCTCACAAGTAAGACATTTACCTACAACACATTTTATTTTCTTATTTTTATATTTCATGTGCAGTACAGTTTAAGATATGTTTACTTAACTCATCCTTTGTTTTATTGGCTTTATCGTTTACCGTCTTGATTATCTCTTCCAATAAATCTATTCTCCTGTCTAATCTTTTAATATGTTCTTCAATACTAATTTTATTCTGGCTCATTAGTCTCACTCTCTGATGGGTCATACAATCTTTTATCACTCACTCTATCTGTACCTTGTCTAAAGTTTTCTAAATACATAATTAACTGATTATAAAACTTTAATAATTGGTCTAATAAATATTCTTTTTCTTCTGGCGTTGTTTTGTTAGTCAAATACTTCTGGATTAATATGTCAATATGCATTCCCATGTTGGTTTAACCTCCTTAATTTAATTCTAATCAAATGTTCTCTTTGAAACTTATCATCAAACCATCTGATTTGCTCATCACTAAATGTAGACATATTTTCGTTAATATAATGAATGATTGAGTGTATCATTTAATCGCACACATCAAAAATATTAAATTCATATGGTTGCTCTTCACTATAATTACTTGATGGAATGGTAAAATCATAATTGTCTAATCTTCTCTCTTCACAGATACAGTTATACCGTTCCTCACCATAATACACATACCAAGTCTGACCGATATCATCTTGTAGGATATATCCAGTTTCGTTGGTAACATTACACACTCGGATATTATACGTTCTGTTATCACTTAATGACATAAAAGTATCACAACACGGAATTGGTTGGATTGGCTCTTCTTTATGACAACTAGCCAATAATAATAAAACCAATAATAATAATCGTTTCATTCTTATTATCCTCCATTAATAAAAGTATGCAAATAAAATCAAACCAAAAATTTCCATAACGGCAAAGCCAATTCCTGATGGGATATTGCCCTTAATAAGAGATAATACGCTAAACAATGTGCCAATAACGATACATATCACCCCATAAGTCAATATTTCTCTTCTCATTTTTTCACCCCAAAAATTAGTTTATGTTTAACAACTCTTCTCTTCTTAATTTCTGAAAAAAAAAGAAAGTCTAGAGTTACTAAGCTAAAAATAGCAACAAAGATTAAAACTGAAAAAAAAGTTCCAATATACTTTTGTAATGCATAACATGTAAGACTAACTACAACAAGTAGAGCAATATAGATTAAATAATCGCCTCTATCTTTTTGCTCTATTATTTGATGGATTACCTTCATTTTTCCAACACCCTTTTTGTTTTATCAATAATAACTCGTTTAGACAATTCAGTTAATTCTTCCCATTTAATGTCTGGAGAATTACATGCAAAAATAATTGACATTCTTCTGCCAAACCTTCTGCTTTTAACTATTTTTATTAATCCTTGTTCTAAAAAATAGGTTAAGTATTGGTTTAAGTTTGTTGGTGATATGCCTGTCATCTTGCTAAGTTCTCTCCTAGTATATCCTATCTCCTTACATTTCATTTGGTAGATAAATACAAAAACCCTAGCAAAATTAAGATGACATAATACTGAAGTTAATTCTTCTTTAGTGTCAGGCAATTCGGTAATCTGACTATGCTCTTCAATCCAATTTAATAACTCATCTTGTTTATTTGTTTGATTGATTTTCAATACCCTCTTTTAAAGTTCTGATATTAACCCACTTGATACAATCATAATTGTTAACAACATTCTTTATAGTATTATTAGTATCATTTAAATAGGTTTCAATAGCAAAAATAGATAAATAAGAAATGGTTTGATTGTTAGGTAATTGCCATTCAATACACTCCCACGATTCTGTATACTCAGATGACGGAAGGGGTGTACCAAGTACATATTTACCAAATAGGTATCCGAATAATACAAAAAAGATTACAAATAGGATAATGCATACAAAAAAGAGAAGTGTATTACTTTTTGTCTTTTTCATCTTTTCAAAAATGGTTTTTCTATTAACAGCCAAAACATTGATTTTGATATAAAATAAGTAATCATTACAATAACAAAACCAATTATCCATACTGGCATCATTATTTTTCTATACAATTCTTTTGTTAGTTTTTTCATTTTATAATAACATCATTAATTATATCATAAGTTCCGCTAGAAAGTATGGTTTGATTTTCAAACACCGCATATTTTTCATCTAACCTACAAGTGCCTTTTTTCAAGTCACAATAACTTTCACCACTCTGTACTATACCATCACAGTTACCATCTCTACAACTATCACATATTAAAGTAGACAAATTACAATTCCATTCGTTAATTATTGTTTTGTTTTCATTATTAATCAAAACAGTATATTGAGGTTTTTCACAAATCTGTTTATTTAACTCAATTATCTTTTCTCCAGTTTTACAACTGTAATTGTAATATCCAATTACATCACAATAATAAGTATTGTTTTCTGCAACAAAATAAAAACCTTTTGTTTTGCTGTCACATTCTTTTGTTAGTTTTTTCATTGTTTTCATTCCACTTATAAGATTTACATTTAGAACAAACTTGCGGTTCTCTATCTAATGAAGATAGCCATTGATGACCACATCGTTTACATTTCTTATACCTATTCTTTAATAGGTCTGGTATTCCTTCTAACATTTTATCCATAATATCCACTAACACCTAATCTAAATACTTTAAACCAAGATATTCTTTGGTTACATTTATAACATTTCCATCCACAAATAATATTTCCGATGATATCAGCATAGCAATTATGTTTCATTTTAATCCATTTTGTTCTTCTTTAAACTTAACATGACAGTTATAACATCTTTTTTTTAATTTTATCCTCCATCGAGCCAATGCCCGAATTTTGTGTAAGTTATAGTATAACGCAATTCATAAGCATTACTACAACTGTATAAGTGTACTTATATTTATAGTTTATTGTTGTGGAGTACACATATTTGCTATTATTGTTACTACATAGTAGTATCTCCTTTCGCTCTATCCCAATATATGTAATCTGAAAACTATATAATTAAAAATGTATTAAATTAGAAAGAATTAAATATAAGTTATACTTTAGAAATTGAATAACCAATAGTTGTGCGGTATATTCGTTAAGAAGGTTACTATTATTCTATAGTTAAAAGTATTATAAATTATTATTATGGTATATATTATGTTATTAATTATTAAATTAATATAATTATTATGACAACATAGTATATTAGCATAGGATAAATTATTATTATGGCGTTTTGAATATAACTTATTATTATTATCATCTAAATTATTATTACTTCTAATAGA
>JAHIVQ010000068.1 GCA_018816585.1 Nanobdellota archaeon | reverse complement strand
GTACTATCAGAATTTATTTCAAATTGATTATTATCATTTAATCTCTTTTCAATTCCATCTTCAACTAAATATAATTCAAAACTATCATGTAAATATTGTTCTGGGCTTCTTACTACTGTATATTTATGCCCCCTTTCAAGAACTGATTGTACATTTCCATTTTCATCAACACTATCATAATTAACCTTATTTCCCATTTCATCAAATAAATAAAATGCAGGTAAATCTACTCCTGTATTTAAAAATAATGCATCATGAGTTAATGGATCTTTTATTTTTATAATAGCTGCATTTTCTACAGTGCTTCTCTTTAATTTTGCATTTCCATTCCTGTTAATATTTAATTCACTCTTTACACTCAATCCATCTTCATCAAAAACAGTTACTTCAAGATCTTGTGCAGGTGAATCAGTATGTATTATATAACTGTTAAGCTTGTAATCCTGAGGTAATTCAATTATTCTTCTTATATCATTTGGTGCTTTTTCAGATTTTTCTGTTTCTAACCATTCATAATCCTTGTTTAATTTCCAAGGGAATCTTTTTCTTATTGATAAATTATAAGTATTAAATGAATCTTCTTTAGGTGCTACAACAGTTGTAGGTATTTGAGTTTCAACTGGTGCTTTTTCAGCAGTTATTGTATAAGTCTTGCATTGATCATCTGAGAAATTAAGACTACCATATAAGTGTGAAGCATCAGATGCACATATTTTTGTTTCTAAATCTGATGTAATTGGACCTTCAGTAATTAGTATAGCATCATTTGATTCACTAAATGAATGTAATATATCTCCATTCTGATCTAATTGGAATATTTTTATTGAATCATTTTCAGGATCTTGATCTTGAGCATGGAAAATTATATTTAATCCGCCATCAGGTCTTACTTGTTTTTCAAAATCACTTAACATATATGGAGCTTGATTTGCAACAATTTTAAGTCCAAGTTTATCTACCATCTGTTGATCAAGACATTGACCTGTTTTACACTGAGAATCTTGAATAGTAGTTCCTGCTTGTATGACTGGTTGTGCTCCCTGAAATTCATTCACTTCTATTGCTGCTGGAACAACTGGTGCAACTAAAACTTGCTCTGCTGTATCTCCAGAAATAATTGTAGTTTCTGGCTTTGCACTTAATGATTTTAAATAATCATCATCTAAGTTTGAAGCTTTAACTGGTTCTGTTGTTTTACCATATTGTACACCAACTGTTTGTCCTTCTTGTATAATTGGTTGAGATACAACTTCTTTTGCAGATTTAATTCCAAGTTTTTTTTGTATATAAGAATCATGAGTACTATCAGAAAATTTAGATGAAGCTAATCTTACATCATCTGATGTTTCAATAGATGCCATTGTATAATTTTTACTATCTACATCAATTGATCCAATTCCATTTTCATCAAGAATTACTTCAAGAGGTTTTACATTTTTATCTTTTGAAAATACAACTCCTTTTAGTTGTTTTCCTAAATCCCCTGCAAATTTCTGAACATTCTTATTAGCGAGAATATATAATTTGTTATCTTCTTTATCTAGTTTTAATCCTAATTCTTCTGCATATTTTCCTTTTATAATTCCTGCTTCAGAAGCATCAGCTTCTGTATAACCACAGAATCCAATTGATCTTACATTGCATGTTTTTTCAGCTGGTTGTTCTGGAGTTGGTTCTTCAGAAACTTGAGCAGGTTCAGAACTTGGACTAGATTGTGTTGTTGTATCTCCAGATTTAGCATCCATATTTCCAAATGCTACAGCTAATGGATTAGAATCTTTTGAAGGAATTGGTTTTTTAAAAGGTTTATTTTCTGGAGGATAATAAGCTTGTTCTATACTATTCTGAATATATGAAAGTTGATTACCACAATCTTTTCTTGAAAATATTCCAATACCTGTACCTAAAAGTAATGCTGCAATTGCAGTACCAGTTAATGCAACTTTTGCTTTTCTTTTTAATTTTGATCCGAAAGTTGGTTTATATGAATCACTTGGTGTTAAAGATTCTTCATTTGGTGATTCTGATTTTTTTGGTTTTTGTTTTCCTAATATAATTTTATATTGACTTGTATAAGGAGTTATATCTTTACCTTGCTTTTCATACTTTTCTAAATCTTCATTAAAATTATAAGCTACATCTTCAGACCAATTTTTATCTAAATCTTCTAAAGCAGAATTTAATTTAGCAGGATAATCTATTGGTTGTGGTGGTTGAAAAGGATCTTCATTAATAGGAGTTTCTTGAACTTTATTTTCTAGATTTTGTTTTGGTTCAACTTTAATTTCTTCAGCTACAGATTTAGGTTCTTCAACTGCAGAACTAGGTTCTACTCCATGATTTTGAGATTTTTTGTTTTTTTTAGTAGTCATTATTTATTCACCACTCATTTATCATTAACAAATAGTATCACACTAAATATATAAAGGTTTCTATAACAATATTGATTTAACCAATTGGTAGTAAATTTTTTTAGTTATATTATAAACGCCGAGGGTGGGAGTATCAGAGTTTTCTTTTGCGAACTTTTCTTCAAAGAAAAGCTCTTTTGAACCCACACGTCCAGAGGACACTGGATATTTGCGTGGAGTGACATTATCATCACAACCAATCAGGCTTATTCAATGCTTGCTAACCTAGCAATCTTGCACCATATTTACATATGTCAGCGCAATACCAGGTTATGCGACCTCGGCATATTAATAAAAGAATTAGTTAATTTATAAAGATTACTTAAAGCAAAAAAGAAAAATCTTTTATACTCTCTTTATATATAATTAGTATGTCCGAAACAAAACATTTGACAATAATGTTTACAGATATTAAAGGATTTACAGAACAGACTTCTGCTAAAAAGAGAGATGAATTTGAAGAGTTTCTTGATATTCATGAAAAATTAGTTACTCCTATCTTTAAAGAGCACCATGGGAGGATTGTAAAAACAATTGGTGATGCATTTATGGTTGTATTTCATAGTCCGACAAATGCAGTTTTATGTGGAATGAAAATTCAAGATGTATTAAAAAAATATAATGAAGATTCAAAGAATAAAGAAAAAGTTGAAGTAAGAGTTGCAATAAGCAGCGGAGAGGTTCATATAAGAGGAAATGATATTTTTGGTGAGGCAGTTAATATAGCATCAAGAATAGAGGGTATAGCAGAAGCAAATGAAATTTATTTTACAGAATCTGTTTATTTATCAATGAATAAAAGTGAAATCCCTACAGCAGAGATCGGTTATAGAAGATTAAAAGGAATCCCAGAAGAAATAAAAGTTTACAAAGTAGTAAAAGAAAATGAAAAAAAAGGAAAACAAATAACAAAAATTCAACATAGAAGTGGTTTAGGTATATTTTCAAGAATTAGAGAATTCTGGAAGAGAAGAAAAAGATGGATTATTGCAATATTTTTCATACTAATATTTATAGGTATAGTAACAAATCCAAAAAATATTATAAAAAAAGAAGAAAATATAGATAAATTTATTGATAATGCAGAGAGGGTTATTCAAGCAGGTAATTATGAAGAAGCACAAAAACTTGTTGGAAAACTAGAGCAATTACCAAAGGATCAAATTCCACCAAAGATAGGACTTGAAGGAGCAAAATTATATATTTTTTTAAGACAGCCAGCAAAAGCAGTTGAAATGATTCAAATTGCAAAAAATAATTTCCCAACTAAAGAAGAATCCCAAGAAATAAATAATTTCATTAGTGAAACACTTAAACAAGCATCTCCTGAACAGAAAGAAAAATTAAATACATTATTAAAACAATAAAATTACTTTAATCTAATAACTTCAAGATTCTTGGGAGCATTAGTTTCAATCTTATTTAATTTATGTATTGAACTTGCAAGATCTAAACATTTAGAACTTTCACCATGAACAATAATGACCTTTTTTGGTTTTGGTTCAAGCCTATAAATAAAATTCATTAATTGCTCCCTGTTTGAGTGTCCTGAAAATCCTTTTATAGAATAAACTTCCATCTTTACAGATATTACTTCTGGCCTGTCCATACCTCCAAGATTAATTTGTTTATCTCCATGCTCTAATCTTCTTCCTAAAGAACCTTCACCTTGATAACAAGTAAATATAAGAGAATTATTTTTATTATCAGCAAGTTTCTTGAAATATTCAACTGAAGATCCACCAGTCATCATTCCAGAAGTTGCCATTATAATGCATGGTCCTTTTTCACTTATTACCTGCTCCATTTCTTTTTGTGATCCAACTTTCTTGAATACTTCTGATAAAAAGGGATTATTATCCTGATGGAAGATTTGTTTTTTAACTTTCATATTAAAGAAATCAGGATATGCTGTATGAATTGCAGTAACATCCCATACCATTCCCTGAATATATATAGGCATTTTCTCTATCTTGCCTTCACGAATAATTCTTTCTATTATCAACATTATTTCCTGAGATCTACCAACTCCAAGTATAGGCATTAATACTTTTCCATTTTTAGCTGTAGTTTCTTTTATTACTTCTATTAATTTCTGCTCTGACTCAAGTCTTGTTGTTGTTTTGTCATCAGAACCACCATAAGTACCTTCCATTATGCAAGTTTCAAGTCTTGGGAATCTTGTTTCTGCAGGTGCTAATAAATTTGTATTTTCAAAATTAAGATCACTCGTGTAGAGGAGATTGTGAAGCCCCTCACCTATATGCAAGTGAGCCATTGCAGCACCGATTGCGTGGCCAGAATTATATAAAGTCAAACGAACATCAGGAGTGATATCACTAACTTCTTCATATTCTAAACATATAGTATGCTTTACCATATTTTTTATGTCTGTACTTGAGTAAGGAACTTTTTTTCCTTCTTTCTGTGCAATTTCAATATAATCAAGACACAATAAAGCCATTATATCTCTTACAGGTTCTGTTGCATATGTTGGTCCTGTATATCCATACTTATATAACAAAGGAATCATTGCAATGTGATCTATATGCGCATGAGTTGCAATTATTGCATCTATATCTTCAAGCTTGAATTCAGGAGCATCAAGATAAGGATATGCCTCGCTTTCTGGAGCAGCAACATTAATACCACAATCCATAAGTATTCTTGATTCTTGTGTCTGCAATAACAAGCATGATCTTCCAACTTCACGTGCACCGCCCAAGAAACTGACTCTAACCCATTCGTGTTTTCTTTCTCTTGTATAACCTTCATAAATTCTTTTTCCAACTTTATTAAGGAATTTTTTTCTGTAATCATTATTTTCATACAAGACATTTCTTATATTTTCTATTATAACTGATTTCAAGGCAGGAGTTCTTTTTATTATCGGCACCCATAATATTTTCTTTTTAATTTCTTTTAATAAAGCCCCTGACTTGCCTATTGCTAATCCTGGTTTTTTAACTTCAATTACAACAACTGATCTTTGAGGATCAAATATAATATTAGTAACACCTGCTTCTTCTGAAAGTAATTTCTCAATAACAATTCTTGATTCATCCTGGTCTAATAATATAGAAGGATCTGCCCTTAATTCAATTCTTTTTTTTACTTTATCAACAATATCCCTTATAATTCCATTATTATCCAGGAAAAAATCCTTGTTTTTTGTATACAAAACAATATTTGCACCTTCAAAATAAGACTCTGTAATTCCAGACTTCTCTTTATCAGGAATTAGTTTTGTTACTTCTTCTAGAATATTTACCATTTTTTAAAAATAAAAAATATGATCAGATTTCTAATTTTGTATTTAATTGTTTTGTTAATATTTTCTTGATACCTTTATCTGTAATTGCAACAATATCAATACCATCACCAGAAGCAGTATCTCTCTGCATTGCTGCATTAATTGCCTTAACAACTAATTTTGTCCCATCAGCAATATTAATTCCTTTATTATATAAAGTATCAAAAACAGAGTAAGCACCATATATACTTCCAGAACCAGATGAAACATATGTTTTTACTTCATTGATTGAACCATCTGGAAATATATCATATAAATGTATTCCTGATTCATCTCTTCCTGCGAGTATAAAATGTGAAACTCCTTGAAGCATTGACATTTTTCTTATATTATTATATACCATTCTTGCCAATAAATTAGCTGCTTCTTTTACAGAACCATCTTTTTCTCTTCTCATTTTTTTAATTTGTATTTCTGCTTTTAATAATTTTAATAATAATTGAACATCAGAAACATTTCCTGCCATTGTAACAGCTATATTCTCTGTTAGAATAATTACTTTTTCGATATCATGATTAATAACATAACCTCCGCCAAGAGTTGCTCTTTTATCTGCAGCTAAAATAATTCCATCACTACATACAATACCAACTGTTGTGGTTCCTGTCTTCATTACCTCATGATTTTCTTTCATTTTAGAATCAGTTAGTTTTAATGGTGTTTATTTATTTATAAAACTTTCGTTTCTAATCTTTTAGAACTAATCTATTTTTATTGATTTTAGTTTAAGTCTCTTAATTTTTTAACTAATTCTTCAAATATTTGTTTTTTCTTTTCTTTAGAAAGTGAAAAAAGAGTTTTTTCCACCATCGCAGAAGAAATTGTGAATATATAATTTAATTTTATTACACTATCTCTTATTGCACCTTCTTTTTTAGTTAATGATATTCCTTTCATTTCTAGATTACTTGTTATTCCTGCTACAACAACATTATTCATATCCTCAAATAGAATAAGTGCAGGCCTCTTTTTTATTTCAAATGTATCAGTATATTGAACATTAGCTAGGACAACATCTCCTGATTTAAGCATTTTTCCAGGCCTCATCCTCTTTATTATCCCACAATTCTTTCATTTTTACCTGCTGAATTTTATGAAGGAATTCATCGTATTGATTTTTTTTCTTTAAATCATGAAACACATTAACCATATTTTTAATTAATTCATTATACGTTTGTCTAGGATACTCTTTTACTTCTTTAAGTGAATTAAGTAGAGATTTGTCAATCTGTATTGTTGTTGTATTCATTATATATCCTCTATAGTTAATATATAATAACTTATATATAAATCTTTTTATTTCCTTATTAAAGCAGATGAATGGCATAATTATATCTTTGAATATGATATAACACCTTGCATATATTATTTTAATATTAAATATTTTAATGATTATAGGAAAGATATGTTATTTTAGATAAACTTAAAATTATAAAATAATTAAAAAAGACTTAACTTAAGAGAACTATTTTATTTGATTAATTTCAAAATTTTTATTGATTTTATTTTTTCCTTTAATTCATTATCTTTAATTAAATCCATTAAATAAGGTTTTAATTTTGTATGTTTTCTCTTAATATTAATATAAACTCTTCCATGTTCAGAAAATAACTTTTTATCATTCCATTTTTCTTTGAATTTTTCCAAATTAATTTCATCTCCAACTGGGGGACCATAGTGTTTTGTATATTCAGATAACTCACCTGTTTTAGGAATATACCAAAAAATTATTTTTTTATTCCAGAACCATGAGCTCTTTTTTATTCCAAAATCTTCATTTAATTTATTTTTAATATATTCATATGCTTTTAGTAATTTAGCACCAACAATATCCTCTCTTCCTTTTAATGCTTTAACTTTTAATACTATTGCATCATCTGGAATTATATTTTTTTTGATAAAGAAATTTTGTGATTGTTTTTTCAGATAATCTTTGCTTACTTCAATAAATAACTCAAATTTTTCTTTTGATAAAGCAGCTGCTGCATTTCTTTCTTTTTGAATAGGATCTATAACAATTAACGGGCTTAATTTTGACTTGTCCATATTTCTTATTATTATCTTTCTTTTTTTAACATCAATAATATCATACTCTTTCCAATTAACTGCATTTTTTATTACTTCATCAAATGAACCATAATAAATTGTAAGTATTTCAGTTACATATCCAGAAAATCCTTTAATATATGTCTCTGCACCATAACAATGATTTGCCTTGCAGAACATCTTTAATCTTCTAACTTCATCTTCTTTAGCATTTATATTTTCTCTGACCCAAGATACATGCATCGGAGATATATCCATAATATTTTCTGCTTCACTAGGATCATCTATTCTTAATACTGGAATTACTTCAAACAAATACCCCCTGTACTTTATTTGAAAGTAATCTCTTGAACCATTTATTTTATTTACAAAGAAAAATAATTCCTTTAGTGTTTTTTCCAATAGATTTGAAATTTTATTATTATGTTTTTTACTGAACATTACAAATATATCAATATCATGATCTCCTTTTAACCAAGTATTCTTTGCAAATGATCCTCCAACAACAGCTTCAGCACCAACTAATCTTTTATTTATCTTATTCAAAAATTTATTAACTATTTTTTCTGCTTTTTGCTCTTCTCTTAATGTTGGTTTGATTGAATCTAAGATATCCATAAAAATCTGAGTCAACAGCTAAATAAAAAGCTTTCTAATCAATAATTAACCAAACTTCAATACTCATAATTTTATGAATAAATATAGTTTTATAATCTTTTATATAATCAAAATAGTATATACAAATATATCTAATTTAATGATTAAATAGATTTCATCCCTTTAGCACCCCTTCTAATGCAACAATGTACTAATCAATAATTATATTAATAAAGTTACAAGATAACCAGCTAGACAACCAAGAGATAAAAATGGCATTGCAGGATAAAACTTATTTTTCTTAGCATAATATAATAATATTCCAAGAGCAATTGTTGTAAAAATGACAACTATAAGTGCATTCAAAAATGATGAATATTTTAGTACTGTACCTGCAAAAAATAATGGGAATCCAATGTCTCCACCGCCAAGAATTGCTGTTTTATCTTTACTATAAGGTATTAATAATCCAGCAAAGACTCTCATTTTAGATTGATATTTTGCGAGTTTAATCATGTGTTTTGTTTTCCACACAGCAATCATATCATATATTGAAATTATTCCTAATAAAATAAATATTGATGTAAGTGATAATATAGGAACAAATAGTGCTGCAAGACCACCATACATAAATACTTCTCCAAGATTATGAATTATATAATTTGGCTTGAATACTTTAATGACTGCTATTATTAAAGCTAAGATTAAAGCAAATACTTGAGGTATAAATGCACTAAATGAAATTAGTAAAGCAAAAGTTATTCCAATAAAAAACCAGAGCTTCCATAATTTTGATGCTTTAAATCTTATTAAAATAATTGCAATACCTGTTGCAACCAAGATCATTATTGTTATTGGTATATATGAAGTTGCCGGCTCAAATTCAGGCTTTTGAATAT
>JAHIVQ010000067.1 GCA_018816585.1 Nanobdellota archaeon | reverse complement strand
TGCTCTATGCACAATATCAACAACATCGGATTCTTTTAGTCCAGATTTTTTAGCAGCTTCTTTTAAAGGTCTTGTTATTTCTTCAAAAGATTGTGTAGTTACTTTTTTAATAAGCAAAGAATCATTTGTCAATATAAACAATACTTTATTTCCTTCTTTTAAACCCATTTCCTTTCTTATATCAGCAGGTACAGCTATCTGCCCTCTTGAGCTTACAGTTCCCATTTCTATTAATTCATTCATTTTAACCTCCTGTCTTATTTACAAGATTAATAAGATATATCTTGTATTTAAATCTTTTGTTTTATTAAGTATTGTAATTAAGTAGTAACAAAATCGAAAGACTTATAAATCTTAATTGCAAAAAGAAACTATGACAAAAACTAGCCTGCATCTAGGAGCAAGATGGTTATTTAGGATTAATGGTATATTAAGATTAATTGGTATCTTATTTTTCTTGAGTATTTTTTCTATGGTTTGGATTGTTAAGTTAATTAATAATTTTCCATCTGCTGAAGGAACTATTTTATCTAACTTTATTGTAATGTTTATTGCATTATTGCTTATTTTTTTAATTTTACTTGAAGTTTATACAAGAATGGCTTATAATAGATATTTTTATGAGTTTACTCCAACAAATCTAAGAACTGAAAAAGGAATTATATGGAAAACTTATTCTAATATCCCTTATGAAAGGATCCAAAATGTAGATATTAAAAGAGGAGTTATAGCCAGAATTTTTGGTTTTAGTACTATAATGATTCAAACTGCTGGTTATTCTATGCCTTACAAAAGTTTTTGGAATAGAACAAGTGAGGGGTATATTCCAGCAGTATCAACAGAACATGCTGAGAAAATAAGAGAATTTTTAATGAAAAAGATTGGAAAAAAAGAAGGGATCTAAATATATTAGTTATAACCAAAATAAAACAAGTGTAATCTCCCTATTTTTATTAAAGATTTTAAATAATATTAATATTTCTATAATATCATTCTAGTATCAAAATCTTTATAAACCTAAAAAAGTCATCATACTAATGATTTTATATATATACAAGGGGTTATAGTGAGAGAGATTTCTTTAACAAAGTTCTAAAATGAAAATAAAATACGATATAAATCTAATGAATTACAGAACAATATTTGAGAATGTTACTCGTGCAAATGTAAAAGATTGCTTTTTGAAGGATAACTTGTTTTTTGTTATTGTAAAGGAAAATGAGATGGGAAAGGCAATAGGTAAAGCTGGAGTAAATATAAGAATTCTTGAAAAAAAATTCAATAAAAAGATAAAGATAGTTGAGTTTAATTCAGACATTATGAAATTCACTCAGAATTTAATAAATCCAGTTAAGGCAGTGGAGATAAAATTAGAAGAGGGATTAATTACAATAAAGGTGCAAGGTTTTAAAGAAAAGGGCCAGATAATAGGTAGAGAAAGCAGAAATCTGCATGAATTAAGAGATATTTTATCATTATATTTTGGAATAAAGGATGTAAAAATAATTTAGTAAGCTTTATAAATAAAAAATTTAGGAAATAGCAGATGGGAAAGAAGACAAATGGCTTAAACGCTGGAAAACAAGTAAAGAATAGAAGGAAGAAATTTAGATGGAGTAATCAGTGGTTTAAGAGACGTGTTTTAAGATTAAAAGCAAAGTCAGACCCATTAAGAGGAACTCATCAAGCTAGAGCTATAGTGCTTGAGAAGGCAGAAGTAGAGGCAAAGCAGCCAAACTCTGCAAAGAGAAAAATAGCTAAAGTACAATTAATAAAAAATGGAAAAAGAATAAGCGCATTCTTGCCTGGTGACAAGGCAACTAATTTTGTTGCTGAACATGATGAAGTTATTATACAATGTATTGGTGGTACTAAAGGACGTGCTAAGGGTGATATTCCAGGTATAAGGTGGCAGGTTATAAAAGTAAATGATCAATCATTAAAAGATTTAAGATCAGGCAAGATAGAAAAAGGTAGAAGATAAAATGGATTACAAATTATTTGGGTTATGGGATGCTAATGTTAATGTAACAGACATTGGATTAAAACCTTATATAAATTTAGATCCTGTTATTATA
>JAHIVQ010000004.1 GCA_018816585.1 Nanobdellota archaeon | reverse complement strand
GGAAAAGTAGGTTTTGAATTCGCTTTTGTTATGGATAATTTAAAAGAAGAGAGAGAAAGAGGAGTTACAATAGACTTGTCACACAAGAAATTTGTAACTAATAAATATGATTATACTGTTATTGACGCACCAGGTCACAGAGATTTTATTAAAAACATGATTACAGGAGCATCACAAGCTGATATTGGTGTTTTAGTTGTAGCAGCTTCTGACGGTGTCATGGAGCAGACTAAAGAGCACGTATTTTTATGCAGAACTTTAGGAGTTAATCAGTTAGCTGTTCTTGTTAACAAGATGGATATGGTTAATTATGACAAGGCTAAATTTGAAAAAGTAAAAGAAGATGTTCAAGCTTTATTAAAAAGTGTTCAGTACAAGATTGATGAGGTTAATGTAATACCAGTTGCTTCTTTAAAAGGAGATAATGTTGTTAAAAAATCAGAAAATATGACTTGGTACACAGGTCCAACTTTACTAGAACAATTAGATTTATTCAAGGAGCCTGAAAAGCCAACAAAATTACCATTAAGATTACCTATTCAAGATGTTTATAATATCCAGGGTATTGGTGTTGTTCCAGTTGGAAGAGTTGAAACTGGAATTATGAAATTAAATGATAAAGTAATTGTTGTGCCAGCAAGAGAAGGTAAGGGTGTTATAGGAGATGTTAAATCAATTGAAATGCATCACGAACAATTAACAGAAGCACTTCCAGGTGATAATGTTGGTTTTAATGTACGTGGAATTAATAAAAAAGATATTGCACGTGGTGATGTTTTAGGTCATGCAGACAGTCCACCAACTGTTGTTTCAGAATTTACAGCTCAAATTGTAATATTAAATCATCCAACTGTACTAACTGTTGGTTATACACCGGTATTTCACATTCACACAGCACAAATAGCATGCCAGTTTGTTGAATTAGTAAAACAAATTAATCCATCAACTGGAGAAACAATAAAAGAACATCCAGATATGTTAAAGAATGGAGATACAGCTATTGTAAAAATAAAACCAACAAAACCAATGATTATTGAAAAGCAATCTGAAATTCCACACATGGCAAGATTTGCAGTAAGAGATGCAGGTACTACTGTTGCAGCTGGAATGTGCATTGATTACGTGAAAAAAGTATTATAAATTCTTTTTCTGAAATTTTTTTCTTAAGAAAAGTTCAGTTTCTTTTCTGAAGTTTTCTTTTTAAGAAAAGTTCAAAGCTAAACAATAATCTTTATAAACTAATTATATAACAATTTTCTATGCAAAAAGCAAGAATAAATATAGCAAGCAGTGAAATAAGTAAAATCAATCAGATTTGTGATTATATTAAAGGTATTGCTGAAAAAACTGGTACTAGTATAAGTGGACCAATACCATTGCCAAATAAAAAATTAAAACTGACAACAAGAAAATCACCGTGTGGAAATGGAAAAGCATCTTTTGATAATTATGAGATGAGAATTCATAAGAGATTAATTGAACTTGGTGTTGATGAGAGAGCATTGAAATTAGTAATGCGTGTTCCTATACCTGAAGGTGTTCAGATAGCAATAGAAATTATTGAATAATTATTTCTTAAATTAAAATTTTTTGTCTAAATTAGAAAATACTTCATTATATTCATCTCAGAAAGATTTATAAATTAAATTTTTTCTATTTTAATATGAAAAGATCAAGTAGGCGCTGGAAAAAAAAAGGGCAGATGAGATGGAAGTGGCAGCGTAAGAAGATTAGAAAAAAGAAAAGAAGATTAAAAGCAAGATAATTCTGAACAAAAGGTTTATATATCAGTTATAGACTTAAAGTTTCTATTCGATGAGGAAGATAATTTAATTATTTTCCAAAATTTCTTGATGTTCTTTTTAGAACATTAAATGAATACTTGAATGTTATATTTGAGTATGAGCATGAGCAAATTGGCAGTGATTTAATAATAAAATATCTTGCGTAAATTCCCGTTGATCCTGCGGGAGACTACTGCTATTGGAGTTCCACTTAGCCATGCAAGTTAGGGGTAGCAATACACCGGCATAAGGCTCAGTAACACGTCGATAATCTAACCTTAGGTCAGGGATAATGTTGGGAAACTGACTTTAATACCTGATAGACAAAAGAAACTGGAATGTTCTCTTGTTTAAAAGCAATGCCTAAGGATGAGTTGGCGGCTGATTAGGTAGTTGGTGAGGTAAATGCTCACCAAGCCTTAGATCAGTAGGGGTCGTGAGAGCGATAGCCCCGAGAAGGGCACTGAGATACTGGCCCTAGTCCTAAGGGATGCAGCAGGCTGGAAAACTTTACAATGCACGAAAGTGTGATAAGGGAATTCCAAGTGCTTATACTTTGTATAGGCTTTTGTTAAGGGTAAAAACCTTGAAGAATAAGTGGTGGGCAAGACTGGTGCCAGCCGCCGCGGTAACACCAGCGCCACAAGTAGTAGTCACGTTTATTTGGTCTAAAGCATCCGTAGTCGGTTTGAAAAGTCTTTTGTGAAATTGTTGAACTTAATTTAACAACGTGCAAAAGATACTAGCAGACTTGAAGCCGGGAAGAGACAAGAGTAATCTAAGGGGAGCGGTTAAATGTTATAATCCTTGGATGACTACCAATGGCGAAGGCACTTGTCTAGAACGGACTTGACGATGAGGGATGAAAGCTAGGGGAGCAAAACGGATTAGATACCCGAGTAGTCCTAGCTGTAAACGCTGTTAGCTGTGTGTTGCATATTCCTTGAGATTGTGCAGTGCCTAAGTGAAGACGTTAAGCTAACCACCTGGGAAGTACGGTCGCAAGATTGAAACTTAAAGGAATTGGCGGGGGATCACTACAACGAGTGCGGCGTGCGGTTCAATTGGATTCTACACCGAGAACCTTACCAGGGTCGACGGCAGAATGAAGGTCAGATTGAAGGTTTTACCTAACAAGCCGAGAGGTGGTGCATGGCCGTCGTCAGCTCGTGCCGTAAGGTGTCCAGTTAAGTCTGGTAACGAGCAAGACCCACACTTATATTTGCTAACATTTCATCTTGAAGAATGAGTACAATATAAGGACTGCCTGTGAAAATAGGAGGAAGGCGTGGGCAACGATAGGTCAGTATGCCCTTAATATCCTGGGCTACACGCGCGCAACAATGGTAGAGACAATTGGTTGCAACTCTGAAAAGAGAAGCTAATCCCCGAACCTCTATCTAAGTCTGAATTGAGGGCTGCAACTCGTCCTCATGACAACGGAATTCGTAGTAATCGTTTATAATCAGTAAACGGTGAATATGTCCCTGATCCTTGCACACACCGCCCGTCAAGCCATCCGAGTAGAATCTAAATGAGATTTAATTTTAGGATTGACTCGAATTTAGGTCCAACAAGGAGGGCTAAGTCGTCACAAGGTATCCGTAGGGGAACCTGCGGATGGATCACCTCCTTATATTTTTAATTGCCAATGCTTAGAATGCTCATATAAAATAGTGGGCCTGTAGCTCAATGGTAGAGCATCACCCTTGCAAGAAACTTTTTAAAAAGTTTCATAACTAGAAAGGTGGGGGTTTCGGGTTCAAAATAAACTTTTATAAAAAGTTATGAATATCCCGACAGGTCCATAAAAGAATATCAAGAAATAATGCTGATCCAAAACGTTAAGTTTGGATTTTAGGTTTAATGTTTATCATTAAACATGCATAGGTTAAGAAAAATTGCTTCAACCATTAGGTGGAAGACTAAGCTTGAAAAGTGAAGAAGAGCGTGGCAAGCTACGATATTCCTTGGGGAGGTGCATGCAACCTTAGAACCAAGGGTTCTTGAATTCGACTTCGATTCGAAAGAAAATCTGAGAAGATAACTAACGTGGAGAATTGAAGCGTCTTAGTATCCACAGGAAAAGAAATCAATAGAGATGCTGTTATTATCAGCGAGAGAAAGCAGTATAGAACAAACCGAATCTTTTGTAGAAATATAAAAGAAATGTGGTGTTAAAAGACTCGTTTTTATTCCTCTTCATTGAGATGAAGTTTTCTGGAAAGAAATACCATAGAGGGTGATAGTCCCGTAATTTAAGATTGTAAGGAAGTACGAGTATCTTGAGTATGGCTCATTGGATTTTGGGCCAGAAGTTAGGAGTCATCAACTTCTAATTCTAAATATAATTCAAGTCTGATAGCGCAAAGAGTACCGTGAGGGAATTTTGAAAAGAACTCTTGACAGAGAGTTAAAAGATCCTGAAACCTAATGGTGATAGTATGATGCGGCTTTAAGGAGTTGCATCGTACGTTTCGAATAACGGACCAGGGAGTTTGTCTGAGTGGCGAGGTTAATTTTAATAAGTAACCAAAGTGAAAACAATATTTCGCAGCTTGCGAGGAAAAAGATATGAAAATGTCTTAAGTCACTTGGATATCACCCGAAACCAGTTGATCTAATCCTGAGCAAGGTGAAATCTCTCTAAAATGAGATGGAGGCCTTAAGAGGTTCTGTGAGAATGCGTTCTTCTGACTTGGGATTAGGGGCGAAATACCAATCGAAACTGGTGATAGCTGGTTCCTGCCGAATTAGATTTTAGTCTAGTCTTAAATGAGATAGCTTAAGAGGTAGAGATACTGATTTAGGGTTTAGGCCTGGAAACAGGTCGATTCTTCGTCAAACTCAGAATTTTTAAGCGTCTAAGATTTTAGGAAACGGGGTTGCGGGGTAAACTTGCAATCCGAGAGGGGAACAACCCAAGACTATAGTTAAGGTCCCTAAATACTAGTTAAGTGTTAAAGGTTCAAAGGTGTATATAATCAGAGACAGCAGGGAGGTAGGCTTAGAAGCAGCCACCCTTTAAAGAAAGCGTAATAGCTCACCTGTCAAGATTATGTGCCCTGAAAATGGACGGGGCTAAACTAGTTACCGATACTATAGATATCTTAAAAGATTATGGTAGGCAGGCGTTCTATTTGGGTAGAACTTTTTTCGTGAGAAAGAAGGGACCGAGTAGAAATGAGAATCCTGGTAGTAGTAAGGAGCAAAACAAAGTTAGAATCTTTGGTACCGAAAGGGCAAGGGTTTCTCAGCAATGTAAATCAGCTGAGAGTAAGTCGATCCTAACCATTACCTAATTGGAAAAATGGGAAAGGGAGAAAGGTTAAGATTCCTTTACTAATTAGATACATTTGGTGACAAAAGATCGATTTCTGATGCTTTGGGTTAGGCTAACATTTCTTGTCTGGAATGTTAATTAGAACAAATCAAGGGAGTATTGTAATAATGAGAACTTGATTAAATCTAGGATGAGCAAACCTCGAGTTTGTTTAGTTGATACCGAGAGTCCGTGAAAAAGAAATCGATAAGAAATCTAGTTAATCGTACCCAGAACCAGCACAGGTGCCCCTAGGTGAAAAGCCTAAGGTATGAGGGAGTAATCAAGTTAAGGGAACTCGGCAAATTAGTCCCGTAACTTTGGAATAAGGGATTCCTGCGATTGTCTTCTTTGAAGGCGATTACAGGACGAAGTGACAAAGATGGCCCGACTGTTTAACAAAAACATAGCTTTCCGCAACCCTTAAAAGGTGAGTATGGAAGGTGAGGTCTGCCCAATGCTAGTATCCGAATGTCCTTTTCAAGGGATTTAAGGACTAGTGAATGGCGGGAATAACTATAATTCTCTTAAGGTAGCGTAATACCTTGTCGTTTTATTGACGACTTGCATGAATGGCATAACGAGGTTGTCACTGTCCCTAACTTGATCCCCCCGAACACACTATTCCGGTGCAAAGGCCGGAGTCCTCCAGTGGGAAGTAAAGACCCCGTGAAGCTTTACTGTAGTCTATTATTGTGGTACGTGTTTTGTTGTATAGTGTAGGTGGGAGCTGTTAAGGTTCAGGCGCTAGTTTGAACATAGGCAAAATGTGTAACACCACTCTTTAAAATTTGTATTGCTAACTTTTGAAAGAAAGGACACTATTAGATGGACAGTTTGGCTGGGGCGGCACTCTGCTGAAAATATATCAGCAGAGCCCAAAGGTCAGCTCATCAGGTTTAGAAATCCTGAGTGGAGTGCAAGAGCAAAAGCTGGCTTGACTGTGTTCTGACTAATAAAGAACGCAGAAAGGAAACTTGGGTCTAGCGAACCCCTGTGCCTCTTTGTTGGGGGCCAGGGCTAACAGAAAAGCTACTCCGGGGGTAACTGAGTTGTCGCGCCTAAGCGCCCACAGCGACGGCGCGGTTTGCTACGACGATGTCGGCTCGCCTTATCCTGGCCGTGCAGAAGCGGCCAAGGGTGGGGGTGTTCACCCATTAAAAAGGCTCGTGAGCTGGGTTCAATACGCTGTGAAGCAGTATGTATAATATCTAGCGGAGGTGTAGTGTGTCTGAGTGGAAGGAGCATTTAGTACGAGAGGAACGATGGTCCGGGACCTCTAGTGTATCTGTTGTCTGACAAGGCATGCAGAGCAGCCACGTCCCAAGGGATAAGAGCTGAAAGCATCTAAGCTCGAAGCCCACCGCGAAAAGAGACACACATTTAGGGCTCTTGTAGAAGACAAGATTGATAGGACTGAGATGTACGCATCAAGGTAACGAGATGTTTAGTCTGCAGTTACTAAAAGCCTAAAAATAATTTTTCTTAACCTATGCATGAATTTTTTATTTTTATAAAGAATTTTTGTACTTGTTTGTTTTTAAAATCTGGAAATGTATTTCTTAGTAGTATACAATTATTTTTATTAAAGAAGTAAGTTAAATCTGCATATATCCCCTTTTTTAAATATATTCTGTTATATCTTTCTTTTGCAGATGCTAAAATTAATTTTTGCTTGTTTAAATAACCTGGATCTATATTAATTAATCTTTTATTATTTTTTGAGAATTTATTTTCTATATTATTAGTAAATAATTTAATATTTACAAGTAATTCTGGGTTTATTGAATTTTTAAATACTATAAATCTTTTCTTTAAGTCTTTTCCAAATTCATTTTCATAATAATTAGTATAATTAAAATCATATTCTATTGAATCTTGTATAAATCCAAATTTATTTTCTAATAATTTTATTATTTTGTTTAAGATATTTTTATCTTTGTACATTAATCCTATGAATAGTTTTACTTTTTTTGGTTTAAAGGGTTTCATGAAATTTGTAATTCTTCTAAGTTTAAATAGATTTTTATATAATTAAAAGTCAATAAGTTTAAATATATACTTTATATTATTTTATTATGAATTATGATAGTGAGAGTAAACAAAAAGGCGAAGAAACTGAAAAAAGGTTTAAGGAATGGTTAGATAAACATAGAATTCCTTATTTTTATATAAAACAAGATATAGATTCTTTTTCTGCTTCATTTAAAGATTCATTTTCAGGAAAAAGACCAGACTTTATGATTTTAATTCCAAATTTAGGATTAATATTTGTTGATGTCAAGTATAAAAAGATAACTCCAAATTATAAAAATTATCCTGTTGATGTTGAAGAAACAAAGATTTATTCTTCTCTTCAGAGAAAATTTAATCTTCATATTTGGTATGTAATTTCAAATGAAGATTTTGATTATAAAACTTGGTTATGGATTCCTATTTCGAAAGTGATAGAATCTGGAGTAACTGAACGTATTTCAAATAAATCTGGAGAGTCTTTTTTCCCTATACCCTCTGAGGATTTTATTCAAATTGCAGATGATGATTCTTTATCCAGATTATTTTCTAAAATGTTGAATTAATTTAGCTTTGAGAGACATATTCTCTCACTCTTCTTTTTAAAATAATTTTTAATTTTAAATAAAAAGCGCCCCGGCCGAGATTTGAACTCGGGCTATAGCCTTTCTTTGTTAACTTTTAAAAGCTTACTCGACAGGGCTATGTGCTAACCGCTACACAACCAGGGCATAGAAATTTTTGTTTTTCTTTTAATTATAAAGTTTTTGGTTAAAAAATGGTCCCACCACCCGGATTTGAACCGGGAACCTCACGGGATCGGCTGATTGTTCTTCATTTCTGGCAATTAGCCTAAGATCGAACAATGTTCTTAACTACAGCCGTGCGCTCTACCGTTGAGCTATGGTGGGATATAATCCAGAATTTAGTTAATATTTAAAATTATTGTTTCTTAAAAATAAATTTTATCCCTAACATTGGCATTGGAAAGAAATAGAATATCCTTTTCTTTTTATCATAGTAAAATCCAACCCAAAAATCATACCAGGCAAATATTAATCTTATTTTCATTCTTAACTATATTGATCCTTAACCTTATATTTTTTAGAATTCAATACTTCATAATATTCCTTGTCAAATTTAGTTGTTCTTTTTCTTGTTAATAAAAATATTCCTAGTAGAATGAATACAACTAAAGTTATTTGTTCATATAAATTCATCTTAATTTTATCCTTGAAGATTTTGAAACAACTGTTCTTGAACCTTGTACATACTGTGCCATTGTTTCAGGTAATTTTTTTACTAATGATCTTGAACCATATCTATAACTGATTGTTCTTTCTTCTTTTGGATTTAATTCATCAATCTTCCATACAAGATTAAGTGTATTTCCCTTAGTTATTTTGAAAGGTTTTTCTGAAAAATCATTTGGATCTTCTGTAACATTAGGAATCCTTTCCATTAGTTTCATATTAGTTATTTTCTTATTTCCTTTATTATACAAAGTAATAATCATTTTTAGTTTTGAAACACCTTTATGTCTTCCAGATACTAGTGCTTTTTTTATTATTATAACATCTCTTCTTAACATAAAATATAATAAGATAATTAATCCTATTGCTAAAATAAGAATTATTAATGGAATTCTATAATTAGTCTCTATTTCTATATCTTGTTCTTCTCCAGGATTTAATTTAATATTCCATGTTAGTATATAATTACCATTACTTTTTGTAATATCATCTGGTTTTGGAGTTGTAGTTGTAAATAATTTTTCTGTCAGTGTAAGTGTTTTAACATATTTTTCAAATCCAATTGAATTTCCATCATTAATTTTTTTTACTATTTCTTTTTTTATTAGTATTGAATTATCATTTGTTAAAATTTCCCTGACTCCACTATAGGAACCTATTGTTAATATTATTGTCTGGTTTGCAACAAGATTATTATCTTTGTAGAACATTATATTTGCTGTATGATCTCCTTCTTGCGTGTCTATTGGAAGATTTATATTAAATTCTTCTTTTATTATTGCTCTTGAATCTAATTCTATTGTCTTTGTCTCTGTGAATGCATCACTTTTAATTATTATATTTAATTCACCAAAATTATTATCATAAGGACTTTCTATTTGCAGATTAAATTTTGTATCTTTTCTTGGATCTATTATTTCTGGGCCAAGTAAAGTTATCTTGAAAACATCACTTAAATCTTTAACATCTACTCTTGCTATTTTTTCTACTTCTTGGTTTGATAGTGATTTAATTTTAATTTTTATACCATAATTTTTTACTTCAGGATATGATGATTTTAAATTAACATTAATTACTTTTGTTTGACCTTGAAGTATTTCTGTGTTATCTATAGATTCAACTAACCAGTTAAAATCAAGAACACTTATAGTATACTTATCATCAAAAGCTTGCATATTTGTAATTGTTAGTGGTATACTAACTGTATTATCTATTGCTAGAATTGTATCAGGTACTGAAACATCGAATGAATCAGCCAGTGCTAATGGCATAAGTACAAGAAAAATCAGTATAATACATCTTTTTAGCATTTTTAATTAGTATTAAGCCAATATTTAAATATTTTGAAAAGCGTAATATTTATAAATAAAGTTTACTACCCTTTGATGGTTATAAAATGAAGACTTTAAAGAACATAATATATGGATTAGCTTTAACAGGATTGTCTGTTTTTAGTACTAATTGTGGTAATATTCCTAATCAGGATGTTAAAAATTATATTAATTTTGTTTATCCTGGTGTTAAAATTTTATCTGAACCTGTAACTGGTGAAGTTGGTGAAAAATATGAATCTGAAATATATACAAATAGAGATGCTGATTGTTCTATTCTTAATAGCCCATCTTGGTTAAAAATTAATAATAATATCTTGCAAGGAACTCCTATTCATATTAGTAATGATGAAGTTGGAAAACAAAAAGTAGAAGTAAAATGTTCTAATTGGATTTTTAAAGATACAAAAGAATTTGGATTAGATGTAGAACCAGGAGTTTATAATAATAGATTATATGATCATATCCAGCCAATCAGTCTTTATGGAGACAGTATAGAGGATATTATTTTATTATGTGAAACTGATTTTTGCCCTGATGTTTTTAGAGACAATAATGGTTATTTAGAGAAGAGAGCAGAAGGTATTAAAAATTCAATTAATGAATTGTATAATGTTACAGGAATAGATTTTTTATATTTGCCTGTTGAAATTCATCTAGCAGAGGATACAACTTGTATACCAAATTCATTTATAGCAAACACAATAAGCCCAAATATAATATGTGATCATTTATATAATAGAATTAATAGAGGGGTTGAAGATTTAGGACATACTAATTGTTTAGATCCAAGATATGATGAAGCATGCATTAATGAAAATACTTATTTTAGTCCTGATAGTATAGAAGCAAATGGAACTGAGATACATGAAGGAACACATTTATTATTACTAGGTCAGATGCAGGGAAAAATACAAGAGAATTTTACTTATGCACTTCAGTATGTTTTATCTGATAATAATGGATTCAAGGAATTTAATTCATTTTGTGATTTGCATAATAATACAATTGGTATGAATAACTGGGCAAATATATTTTTAGATGATTTATGCACTGATTTTGGATTGGATATTGATAATATTAGTGTTTTATTTTCTAAATTAAGAACAGAATATGAAAATGGAAATTATGCTTTAAATAAACCAATTCCAATTAAAAAATTAAAATGCATTGTTGATTCTTCTATTCAAGATAATAGTTATAATTATTTTGTTAGTGATATTTGCAATAATCCTTATTATGGCCCTAATCCTGCTTGCAATAATAATCCTGCAAGTAATAATTATGTAAATCCAAATTATTGCGGGGATTAAGAATTTATTTTATTATAAAGTTCTTGAACATCAGCATCTGTTAATTCTTTTTTATAAATTAGTATATTATCTATTATTCCATTGAAATACTGACATTTTGAATTAATTTCATTAGTAACACATCCTCTTTGCGCTCCAATTAATAAACTATTTATACTAGTGCTGAATATTAAGCCTGAACGTGAACTGCTACTCTTTATACTAGTTATACTCTTAGTTGTTTTCAAATCTCCGTTTAAATATACTTTTGCTCTATTATTTATATTACTAAATGTGACAACTAAAAGATTCCACTCGCCAATTCTATAACTTTCTGTATAATTAGAAAATAGACCTGTAAGAGAACACCCACTTAAAAAAGCTATTTTTGCATTAATATTAGGTTCATATTGACATCCTAAATGTCCTCCTGCATCTATATTTATATTACTGGCAGTTCCTCTGTGAAATATAACTAAATATGATTCATTAATCTCTTCTATTTTGTAGTATGCAACATAACTTATATCATTTGGACTAGTACTTGAATCAACATCATTATGGATATTTTTTAAACTATTTGAAACTATATCTATATTATCATCAACACCATCAAAAATAAAAGCACCAGAATTTTGTATTCCGCAATCAGAGCACCATTGTAGGTTTCCATATAATACTCCATTATATCCATTCCCACTTAAATCTCTTGCAGTATTATCATTAAAATTCATGTATAACTTTAAATCTGAATCTTCATTTGTTTGACACATTCCAGTTTGTTGGTCGCATATTTTTGAGTTTAATTGACAATCTTCAATCATACTTAAACTTCCAACATCACAATAATAAGATTGATCATAATTTCTATTAGTATAACATTTATATTCTTCATTTTGTAAATTATATGGAGTTTGCAGGTTTTCATCATACCCAAAGCAATTATTTATTACAGAATCACATGAACTTACCTTATCACAACCATTATTAACAAATAGTGTATTACCTAAACTGGAATAATGAGAATCACACTGTAAATTATCAGATTCTAAACCAGAACATCCAATAATATCATTAGTATTTACATCAGAAACAACACAGCAAGAACCAGGACCAGAATGAACAGAAGGGGTTCCAAATTGAATATTACATGCAGCAATTAAAAATAAACTTGCAATAAGAATAATTATAACACTTCTTTTCATTATATAATAAATTTAAGCTTATTTATAAAACTTTTGATAGAAAGAAATTTAAATGATTAAGTAATTTTATTATTATGAATAAAAGAGGTATTAGTCCTTTAATAGCTACTGTTTTAATAATTGGATTCACTATTATTATTGCTGTAGTAGTAATGACTTGGGGTCTTGATATTTATAATAATTACAAAGAAAAAACAACAGAAGAATCTAGTGTTGCACTAAAATGCTCTAATCTTGATTTTAGTATCAGGGAAGCATGTATTTTTGGTGATAATGTTGATGTTTCACTTGAAAATACAGGACAGGAAGATATAAGCGGATTTTTATATAGGGTAAAATCAGATGCAGGTCTTGATGTTAATGAAGATTCAAATAAATTAGGATTATATTCTAGAAGTCTTTTAAATCTCCCTTTTAAGGTTTTAGAATTAGGCCAACCAAATGAAATAGAAATATATCCAAAAGTAAATATTGATGGAAATGATTTTATATGCTCTTATTCAAGAAAAAAAGACATTAAAAATTGTTTTAGTTTGCTTAATTTTAATCAAGCAGTTAGTTTAGTGCCTGATGGACAGACTGATCCTATTGGAATGGTTATATCCAAGGATGATTTTTATAATACAAAAAATCAAGTGACACTTCTTTCAGGTTTTGATTTAATAAATAAAATACCTGAAGCAAATTATCTTCTTGTTTCTGCAGGAACTAATTATTCTGTTTATTCAAAACCATTTACAATTCCAAATAAAGAAGAGATTACGCGTATAGGTATTTATGGAGAGACAAATCCTAGTAATATTAAATTAATTTTAGTTGGTTCTTCTGATAATTTCGTAAAAGATATTTATCCTCTTCCTGGTTTAGGTAGTCAGTATTATGATATTAATGATCATATTACTTTCCAGTACAGAATCCCTATTGATAATGATATGAAAGGTAAAGAATTAAGATTAAAAATAGATTATAGTGATTTGTTAGAAGGACAAGTAGCTTATCTAATTTTATACAGATTTTGTTATACTGATGCTTATTCTGGATGTATTGTCTAAATTATATAGTGATAACAAACAAAAGATTTATATATTGTTTATTAAAATAAATTCTATGAAAAAATTATTACTTCCAAAGGATTTTCCACTAATTAAAGTAAATGGTAATGAATTTGATGATCTAGAAGGATTAGAACAATTAATGAATAAATTTCCTTATTCTTCAAGAGATCCTGAATTTTTGAAATATCAATTAGATAAAGATAAATATTTTTTGTGGGTTGTTGATAGTAAAGAAAAAGGGCCTGTCGGTTATATTTTATGTTCTCCTAATATGAAAAATTTTGTAAATAGAACGCCTGCCTTTTATGTTGTTGAAAGATTTACTGATAAAAATTATAGAAATATGCTTATCTGTTCAAGATTGGTTGGAACCGCTTCTAAATATGCAAGAGATTTAGGCAAGAAATGTATTTATGAAGAAGTTGATTTGTCAAATGATCTAGGATTAAAATCTTCAGCTTCATTAGGATTTGAGGAAATTACAAAATTAAGAAGAGGCAAAGATACTTATTCTATAAGAAGAAAATATTTAAGATAATTATACTATTTCAGTTATATGGTCTTTTTTGTTTAATCTAATAACATTATCAACAAAGCTTTCTATTTTTGGATCATGGCTTACTATTATTGTCTGTTTTATGTTAAGCTCATCAAGAACTAGTCTGATTCTGTCTAATTGTTCAGAAGAAAAACCATCTGTTGGTTCATCAAGAATTAATAGATCCTTGGTTCTTATGTTTGTTATTAGATTATTTATAACCTGGTTTAAAGCAAGTCTGTAAGATAAGGCAGCTGCTGTTCTCTCTCCTCCTGAAATAAACTCATAATCAATATCATGATTATTCTGCTGTATTAGCGGGCTGAATTCATTATCTAGTTTTATTACAAGATTTTCATTGTCTATCAGCATACTGAACCATTTCTGGAATAAAGAATTAAAATCATGGTAAATCTTGAACATTATCTGCTTTTCCATATTTTCTAATAGATTTGAGAAATCCATATCAAACCAGTTCTGCAGTTGTGTGTGTTTTTCCAGTTTTTCTCTTGCATTTAATTTGTTTAGTATTTCCTTTTCAAGAGCTAGTAAATTATTATTTATGTTTTCTAGTTCTTTTTCAAATGAAATCTTTTCAATCTCTGTTTTTCTCTGCTCTATCAAGTTTTCATCAAATTCTTTTCTTATTTCATTATATTCCTTGTCAATATTATCATAACTGTTAATTTCTGTATTTAGTTTTGTGTTAATTACACTTAATAATGATAGTTCCTGTTCTAGATTACCTACATCTTTTACTAATAAATCCAATCTTTTCTTTTTCTCATTTGTATTTTCTAATCTTAATCTATAAACATTGAATTCTTGCTCTTTTTTATTAAGAAAATCAAGGTCTTTTTTTATGTTCATGAATTCATTTTCTTTTACTTCCATATTTTTAGTAAAAACTTCAAGTTCACTCTCATAACTTATTATCTTTTCATCTTCCTCATTTTTAATATTGTTTTTATGTTCCTCTTTAACATTCTGCTTGCACGTTGGGCAAGTATTTAGTTTTGATATCTCCTCTTTCATAGATTCAGAATTCTTCTTGTTTATTTTTAACTCACTTATTTTTACACTAAGGTTTTTAATTTCATTCTCTATCTTTTTAGTCTTGTTTTCTTTTTCAATTATCTCATTTCTTATTGAAACTGCATCAAACTTTTCTTCTTTGAATAATGATATTTCACCTTTTAAATTATTTATTTCATTTAAATTTTTTATTTTTAATTCTGACTTGTTTTTAGTGTTATTTTCATTTAATTTTAGTTCTTGCTTCAAGGAATTTAATTTTTTTATATTTTCTTCAATATTTTTTATTTTTTGTTTCTTAGTTTCAATTAAACTATTAATTAAATTTAATTTTGGAGTTATAATATTTATTTTCTCTTTTGTTACTAATATTTTATTCTTAAATTCTGAAGATAAACTCTCTTTTTCTTTAAGATCAGAAATCATTCCCTGAAACTCCTTCTTTTTCTCTTTTAGCATTGATACAAATATCTTTGAATTTTCCTTTATTCTTTTATACTTGTCAATACCAAATATCTTTCTTAGAACATCAAGACGAACATCTTTTTCAGCACTGAGAATGCTCTTCATTTCCTCTTGTGGCGTGTAAACAGTGTATCTGTATATAATTGCTTTTGATTTTGTCAGTAATTCTCTTGGATAATTCAGCAATTCAAGGATCTTTTGCTTTATTTCTGTTGCAGTAAGTTCCTGTTTTTCATTATTTACTGTTAAAGAACCAGAATCCTGCAATATTTTATCACCTTCTCTTTTAAGACCTCTTTTTATTATAACATTTTTATCTTCTATTTCCAATTCTAATTCTACCTGGCCTTTGTCTGCATCATTTCTCAATAAAGAAGAGCCTGTTATATTTCCTTTTTGCAGTCCAAACAATGCAAAATCTATTGACATTAGTATTGTTGATTTTCCCGAGCCAACATTCCCTGCAAGTAAAGTGCTTCCAATTGGAAAATTAATCTCTTGATTAGCATAACTTCTTATATTGTTTAGTTTTATTTTTTTAATTATCAATGTAGCACCCTATTTGATATAAGTTTTTTAGTGTGTAATCAGGGATAGATTCAATAATACCATTAGTATTATGTAATCTCTCAACGAGCATTGATGTAACACCTGCATTTTTTGCAGTTAGTATATCACAATCAGAGTCTCCTACAAGAACAATTTCATCTTTTCTTACATTTAATTTATCCATTAACATTTCTAGTCCTATTGGATCTGGTTTATCTGGAATATTATGTTCTCTTACAAATAAAGAATAATCTATAATATTTCCAAATTTTTCTTCGATTAATTTAATTTTATAATCTCCTATATCTTTACTTGAGGAGGTTAGTATGCCTATTTTTTTACCTCTTTCTTTTAGTGTAGCAAGAGCATCTAGATCAAAAAATAAGCTCATATAATCCTTCATCTCTTTTATAGTATAATATTTATTGAATATTTTCCAATAATCTTTGGGATCAATATCTAATCTTTCTCTTACGAAATTATCCCTGTTTGGTTTTAACCATAGAACTAATCTTTCTATTTCACTAAACTCTCTTATTCCTAATTTTTTATGTATTTTTTTAAATACTTTTATTAATCCTTCTTCTTTTATATTAACTAATGTATCATCCAAATCAAATGCAACTGCTTTTATCATATTTCCATCACCTTTTTCATATCCTTAATTATTCTCTCTTCAAAATCAAATGTCTTTTCACCTTCATTTTTTTCAATATCTAAAGCAGTCATTATTTTTGTAATTAATTCATTGTCAAATTTTAATTCTTTTATCAAAGAACTTTCAATTTCTTCAATGCTTCCTTCTTTAATTTCAATTTCTTCCTGCTCTTTTGTTGTTAGTTTAGAAGTATTTTTTAATATAATATAAGAATCTTTAAAGCTTAATAATTCCTTGAAATTAATATCAGATGGTTTTCCTTCTTTTAAAATTCCTTCAATTCTTACTAAAATAATTTTGTCTTTTGTATCTTTTATTTTTAATTTAATTTCTTTTTCTAATTCCAAAGGAATTTTATTATTTGCATCAAAATAATAAGAATCTACTTTTACAAGTTCAACTGGAACATATTTTGCACTTAATTTTTTATCTTTGTATTCAACTGAATAAAAACCACCATTCTTTAATTTTTCAAGCTCTAAAAAATTATTTGGAAATAAAGGTCCAGGATAAACTATTTTTCCATAATTTTCAATGTCTTTTTCAAAAATAAAATGTACGTGACCTCCTGCATAATAATCAAAGTGCTTTGGTAATAAAGCAAGAGATTGACCTTCAATATGCTCAAGTTCTTTTGGCTTGAATTCATTTAAAGTAGTGTGAAACATGAATATCTTAAAACCTTTTTCTGATTCAAGATTATTTTTATCAAGAAGCTCATAATATTCCTTGTCTAAAGAACCTTTTTTTCCTAGTAAACCAGTAATCTTAGTTCCTGTCCTGTCTGTTGTAAATTCTAATTTATTATCTTTTAATTTTGTTACATTTTCTATTAAACCTGCCTTTTCAAGAACATCAAGCATTGTTTTTCCTGATGGTGAGAAATCATGGCTTCCAGCTATAATATAAACAGGAATATCATTCTCTTTTAATCTTGATAATTCAGATGCTGTTTCTTTTAATAATTCTATATTTGGCAAAGCAGTATCAAATAAATCTCCTGAAATCAGTAAAAAACCAATATATTCATTTATACAGCAGTCTATTACTTTCTTGAAGCTTTTAATGCCTAATTCCTGTAATTTTGGCTCTCTCCAACCTCCTAAATGACAGTCTGCTATGTGGATGAATTTCATCACTTTTAATAGAAACCATAGTATTTGAATATTCTTATACTATAATTGATATTTTAAAATATCTTATTAAGAATAAAAAGATTTATATACAAAATTAATTGGTTAATTATATGAAAGTTGGGGTGTGTTTTAAAAGGGGTTTATTTTTGTTGTTATTTTTAAGTCTAAT
>JAHIVQ010000066.1 GCA_018816585.1 Nanobdellota archaeon | reverse complement strand
AGAAACAACAATAACTATAGTTGCAATTAAAATTATCCATGCCTTGTCTCTTGGATCTGGCCTTAACCAGTATGGAAGTCCAAGATAAGTACCTCCAGCTAAAGCCCAAATAATTGCTATAACACAAACTACTAATGCTATTGCAAATGCTCCACCAGACCATCCAGTTGTACTAGCACCAAACATTCCTGCAATAATTAAAAACATTAAAATAACTAAAATAAATAAAGATACTTTTGGTAAAAATGAATTTATTAGATAAACTATTTCTGGCTGTGCTATTACAAACAAACCAAGAATAATTGAAATCATTAAGTTAATATTTTTTTTACCCTTTCCAAATATTTCTAATCTTTCAAGTATGGCAAATACAATTGCAAATATCAATAAGAAAGGAAGTATAAACTCATAAATTCCCATTGCCTGTAATTCTGCAAATACTGAATAAAAATCAACAGCCATTTATTTATCCTCTGTTTTGCTGCGGGTTATAAAAATAATTGCTCCAACTATTACTGCCAATAAAACAAAACTTGAAACAATAGAACCACCCCAGCTGTTTATTATATAATTATAAACATATTCAAGCCATGATTGCCCTGAATCTAATTTTATTGCGTACAAGAATATAATTATTACTCCCAATAATAAAAATGCAATAAATCCTGCATAATAACCCTTGTGTTTTCCCTTTAAATCAAATTCTCCTGTTGTTGCAAATGTTCCAACAAGCATCAAGAAACTAATGCTAACAACCATCAATAAAACAATATTTGGAATTGCAACCTGCAATGCTGTAACAATCTTATTGCTTGCGACTGTCAATAATGCAATAACAAATGCGACCATTGAATTAACATTTTTTTTAGGAATATTAGATTCTTTTGCGGTTGCACCAAGAATCATTGTCTTTTCAAGAATAGAAAAAACTATTGTGAAAACAAGTAAGAACGGCAATACTACATCAAACAATCCAAAATTTTGAAAGAATTGAATTGCGTTTGCTAATGGAGATGGGTCTGCCATAAGAAATTAAATAAATTAATTAATATATAAAAGTTATGATTTGGGGAAGTTACTGATCTTCCGTGTTTTCATCTTCTTCAATACTAGGAATAGCTGCTTTTGATATAAGCATGACATTATCTATTGCCTTAACCAATTGATGAGGAACTATAACACCTTTTGCACCACCAAGCATCTTGCTTAAAACAGATCCTTTTGTTGATTTTATTTTCCAACCAGAAATTTTATTGTCTGCAATCATAGATTCTTCAACAATACCGAAGAAAGATCCATCATCGGTATAAACACTCATATTGTAAATATCGCTTATATTTTTTACCTTTAACATATGTAACCCTCCTTGTTTCTGGTTTAGCAAAGATATTTAAAGTTTATATAATTTTCTCTTCTGGAATGCAGACATACAAGAATATAACTATTATTGGAACCTCACATATAGCTATAGAAAGTGTTAAAGAAGTTGAATCTGAGATAAGAAAAATAAAACCAGATATTGTTGCTATAGAACTAGATAGAAGCAGGTTTTTAGCCTTATTTTCAAAAAAAAGAAAGATTTCTTTTAGAGATATAAGAAAAATTGGTGTAAAAGGTTATTTGTTTAATTTAATAGGTCATTATGCTGAGAGTAAGCTTGGAAAAATGGTTGGTGTAATTCCTGGAAGTGAGATGAAGAAGGCAGTTGAAATAGCAAAAGAAATTGGTGCAAAAACTGCACTTATAGATCAGGATATAAGTATAACTCTAAAAAGATTGACAAAAAGTTTAACATTCAAAGAAAAATTGAATTTTTTTGTTGATTTAATCTTAAGTGTATTCAAAAGAGAAAAAATAGATTTTGATCTTAAAAAAGTTCCAGATAAAAAAATAATAGAAAAACTGACAAAAAGATTCAAGAAAAGATATCCAAGTGTTTACAATGTGCTTGTAGATGAAAGAAATAAGTATATGGGAAAGAATTTATATAAGTTGATGTTAGATTATAATAACCTTGTCGCAGTTGTAGGTGCTGGACATGAAGAAGATTTAATAAAGGAAATAAAAATATGGGAATCTTTAGAAAAGAGGAAATAAAATATTATTTAATAACTATATTATTAATTGCATTTATATTTGGATTTAATGATAGGAATAGTATTTTTATGTTATCTTCATGGATTACAAATTTTATTTTAGTTTTGATTGTTGTTTCAATATCATTTTCACTTGCACATATTATGCATAAACTAGTTGCACAAAGATTATTTGCAGAATCAGAATATGAATTATGGAGTATAAGAAGATGGGGATTTGAGCCTCATCAGAAAACAAAGATACTAAAAAGAGAATTTGCATTTCCTATAGGAATAATATTTTCTGTACTTGTAACATTAATTTCAAATGGTTTTTGGTATTTTCCTTTAGTTGGAACTTACAAATTAAATGAAGAAAAAATAAAAAGAATAGGAAAAATATTTGTAAGAATGACTGGATATGAAAGAGCACTTATTTATTTGGCTATACCTTTAACTTATCTTGGCTTATTTTTTATATTTTTATTTTTAACAAAAATAACAGGAATTAATTTTGGACTGTTTGTAAGCATTAATCAGTGGATGGCTATTTTTTCTTTATTACCTTTGCCAAATTTAATTGGAGCAGAGATACTATTTGGCTCATTAATGCTTTATTTATTTTCTATAGTGTTTATCATAATTTCTTTATTATTAGCTCCTATAAGCCTTATTTTGGCTGTTATATT
>JAHIVQ010000065.1 GCA_018816585.1 Nanobdellota archaeon | reverse complement strand
ATAGTTATTACAGTACTGTAATAATCTCCATTTCCAGATTTTCTTTTCTGAAGCTTGACTCTGACCATAATTACTCAAGTAATTACTACCGAAAGATTTATATATAACTTGTGATGTAGTATTTACTGTAGTAAAGTTACGTGTTAGTGATAAAAAAATGAATAAAACGAAGACATTAATTACAATGCTATTTTTAGTGATGGCATCAAGTTTTGTTGGTGCATCTAATTTAGATGGTAATACAATCTGGAGAGTTCTGGATTCTTCAAAATATTCACCTAGTGGACAGAGTTTTGTTCCTAGCAGAAGCACAATAAGTGGAGTATCACTTGCATTAGCAAAAATAGGAAATCCAGATGATATTGAAATTAGAATAGGAACTTCTTTTGGTAGCAGTGAAGTATATTCAGGAAAAATAGATTCAGATGATGTTGTTTCAAGAACTTATGCTACAAAGATGGATTGTGAGTTTGTTGATGTAACTTTCAGGAACAAGCATATTAAGAAAGGACAAACATATTATATTTGGTTAAAGCCAAAATCTGGAAATTATACAAAAGATTGGTATAATATGTGCGTGACAAGGAACAACATAGACCTTTATCCAAAAGGAACAAGATGTGATGTTGGAAAATGTCCAACAAACAATTATGCTGGAGATATGCTGTTCAAGACATATTTTAGTCATAAATATAAAGTAGATCAAACTTTGGAGGGAATATTTTAATTACAAAAGTTTATAAGTATTAAAATTATAATAATAATACAATGAAAATTATAAGATATTCATTTATCATTTTCTTTTTATTAATTTTGATATATCAGGCAAATGCAATAGATATAACACAATGTTCTGATTTAACAACAGCAGGAACTTATACTTTATTAAATGATATTAATGCAACAGGAAGTTCTTGTATAAATATAAATGCAGATGATGTTATTTTAGATTGTAATAATTCTATGATAAATACATCAGGTATGACTTATAAAGGAAATGCAATCAATATAATTAATGCAAATAATTTTATAATAAAGAATTGTAATTTTATAAGCAAAATTAGTGGAATTCGAACAATTAATCTAGAAAATTCTAACAATGGAATTATAGAAAATAATCTGTTTAATATAACTGATTTAATAGGGATAATGATCAATAATTCTGCAGATAATATAATAAAGTCAAATACATTTGTGGATAATTGTGATATAATAACAACTTATGGAATTGCAATAAGAGTTTTAGGCAATTCAATTAACAATGTAATAGATAACAATAATATAGATTTTTGCAAAATTAAAAATGGGATACTTATAGATTCTAATAAATCCATTATAATAAATAATAATTTTAATTTTAAAAATACTCAAAGTAAAGCTATAAAGATTTTTGGAGGGAATGATATTAATATTATAAATAATTTATTTAATTTAGAAGGAAGCAACTCTTATGGATTATATTTAATTTATGGAACTGATAATATCTTTTTGAAAGATAGTGTATTTTCTGTATCTGACTCAATAGGATTGTCTGCATCTATTTTTATTTCTGACAATGCAAGTTTAATTATTTATAATACTACACTAAATACAATATCAAATGGAGGGTATGATATATATGCAGGTACAACTGCAATGGCAGATGTTAAATTTGTGTATACAATATATGACAGTAATAAAATACTGAATGAAGGTCAGTTAAATATTTATCCTAATTTAGAAGATAAGGATTTTGATTTATTTGATTCAGATGTTGATTGTAATGACAATGATGCTTCAATAAATCCAAGTGCAGTAGAAATATGTGATAGTATTGATAATAATTGTGATGGTAATATTGATGAAAATGTAATGAATACTTATTTCCAAGATTTAGATGATGATAATTTTGGAGATTTACTTGTAAATCAGAGTTCTTGTTCATTGCCTTTAACATTATTTGCATTAGTTAGTACAGATTGTAATGATAGTGATTTACTAATAAATCCAGATGTAGCTGAGATAAATGATAATTCAATTGATGAAAATTGTGATGGTATTTTGGGAGTAACTTCTGCACTAGGTCCTTCAGGTGGTGGTGGAAGTAGTTCAAATAATCATCCATCTGTTGTTACAGAAGTACCAATTGTAACAGAACCAGTAATAGAAGATCAGACACTGCAAATAGAAGATACAAATGCTCCTGCAGTAACAGGTGCAGCTACAACTGAAACAGGCAGTGGAAACTTGTATATATCTTTAGGAATAATTGCATTCTTAGTATTAATAACAGGCTTCTTTGTATATAAGAAATATTTTTAAATTCTAATCTTTTATATACCTCTTTAGTGTATAGTTATACACCAAGAATATTAATCTAAAAATTAAACCTTTTTATCATAATTTTTCTTTTTCTTCTCTGCCTGCTCTTTTAATAATGTATAAAATTTATCCCCAATTTTTTTTGAAATATTTAATTTGTATTTAGAAATTAATT
>JAHIVQ010000064.1 GCA_018816585.1 Nanobdellota archaeon | reverse complement strand
TTTTGGAATTGCAAAGCTAAAATAAGGAAGTGTTAAATTTTGCAAATCTAAGGGATTATAAGAAAATGAAACCTGCTGGCCATTTATAATAGTTAACCATTGATCTGATTGTTTTGAGAAAATATAATTTTTATATTTTAAGGTATTTGATTTATCTTTTGTCTCAAAGATATTTAGAGTTGAAAGCACCATTATTCCAATAATAAAAACTCCAATTAAAGAAACTAAAAACTTCTTGTTATTATACCACTTGATTTTCTTTTGTATCATGAAAATAGCAAAATATATTAATTAATAAAATTAACTGTTTATAATATTAGCATAAAACAAGCAAAATATTATTTTCATTTTTCCAGATCTCTTTTGATTTTTATAATCTGCTTCTCTAATATAGGAATATCTTTTTTAATTGTATCCCAAATAACATCTAAATCAACATCAAAATATTGGTGGATTATAATATCCCTTAATCCAGCTATTTCTTTCCAAGGAACTTCTGGATATTTTTCTCTAAAAGAGACTGGAAGATTTTTAACAGCCCCTCCTATAATTTCCAGACTTCTAATAACTGCATTTAACTTTTCCTTGTTTTCTCCAAATTCTTCTTTAGAAGTTTTTAAAATAAAAGTATTTATGTCTTTAATACTTTCAAGTATATACTCTATAAATATAAATAGACTTTTATCGCTCATAATATTCTTACCTCTTCATTTAATATTCTCTCTTTTAACAAGGGGTGTATAGATTTATAAGTTACCAGATCAACTTTCTTTTTTAATTTATCCTGAAGTTCCAGCTGAAGACCAAAAAATTCAAGACCCATATGTTTTGGTGGTTCAACTAAGATATCAACATCACTTTTCTTTTTCTGTTCTCCAGTAGCATAGCTTCCAAATATCCCTGCTCTTTTCACTCCATTTTTTTTCAATATTTTTATTATCTTGAATTTTATTTTTTCAATCTCATTGTTTCTCTTGCTTATCTTTTTAGCAAGCAGCTGCATGTCTGCTATTCTCTCCTTTTTTATAAGATCTTCTTTCGAGAGCCCGTATCCAAGATAAATTCTTTTCTTTGAAATCTTATCTTTGTTTCTTATAGAAATAACTCTGTAAAAATACCTTTTTTTATTTCTTTCTTTAATCTCAGTATATACCATTATGTTTATACGGGCACTATATTTATAAATCTTTCGTGTAGTCGTACAAATTAAAGAATTAAAATAAATTTTATAATATTTTGATATAGAACTTACATATAAATTTAATTAAAAAAAGAAAAAAAGAAAAGTAGCTTTATGCTACATTTATTTGACTTAGTTCCAGGCTTGTTCCAGTAACTGTAGCTTGTATTTTAGCTGGTAATGTACCACTTAGTGCTACAGCTGCTCTTTTTGTATCATCTGCACTGTAACCTGCTACAATCAAAGCAACCTTGTTTCCGTTGTCCATCAACTTCAACATAGCTGAACCTTCTGTGTAACCTGTTGAACAATCTGGCCATGAGCTAGATGCTCCAGTCAAGCTAGCAGTTAATCTGTTTGCACAAGGACCACCTACTAAAATAACATTTTGTGCTGTTATATCTGTTACTTCGGATTCTTTCACTACATTTGCTGTTGCTAAAGTTCCTGTTACTGCTTCAGAAGCTGCTACAATAACTTCAGCATATACTGCTTCTTCTGGATACATTATTGTCAAGTCACCATCATCTTTCTGATACATTACTATTTTTGTACCATATGGTGTTCTACCTGCATAATCATTTGTTGAATCATCGTCTTTTTGTTTTAGACTTACTGATCCACCTAATGCTGTTGATCCAGTTTGATTCCATTCTATGTCATCATCTGTAGCGTCGTATCTAAAACTTATATTCATCTTAGTTACTCCATTTTGTAATGTAACCTCTGTTTCTTTTCCAGTATCAATTTCTGTAAATCCAAGATCACAACCACTAGCACCACCAATTGTTCCAGCACCTACATTTGCAAAAGAAACATTTTCTGGTAAAACTCCACCAGAGTGGTTATAAAAAGTTATATTTGCACCATTAAAGGTTTCCCATCTAGAGTCACCATCTTGTATATTTACAAAAGTTATATTTCCTACAGCTGCAGCAACATTCATATTATATCTTATCTGTAAATTACTATTTACATCACTAAAAGTTGTTGTAGTTCCATCTGTATATTCTAAATCCTTATAAACTTCTCCAGAATCAAGAACTTTAAATGTTGTCTTATTATTTGCTGTATCTATATCTGTAATCTCTGCTATATGAGAAACACCACTAAAGGTATATAAAAATCTAACTCCTTTCATACTCTTTGGAGTCAAAGTTACACCCTCTTCTCCCATATGGGCTGTATTATTAGTTATTACTTGTCCATCAAATACTGCCATTGGTTTTTTATTAGAATAACCTAAACGGAATTGTCTATTTGTCCCAGTACCATTTAAATAACATATATAGTCATCAAAGATATCTCCATCTTTATTGGTCATTTTTGCTTTTACTTTATCTCCAACAAGATCTATCTTTATCTCTTCCATATTTTTTTCATTCAATTTATTAAATACAATCTTGAATGCACTAAAAATTGGATCTTCTAAAGATTCTCCTGGTAATAACCACACATTATCTTCTGGTTGATAAGATAAAGTTATATATTTTAAACCAGCAACATTTGCTGTTTCATTACCAGAAATGTAAACATAAGAATTATCAACATCTTCATTATTTACACTTGCTTTCTTACCACTTTCTAATACAAGTTTATGTGCACCTATTGCTAGTTCACACATATCCTGACCTGCACCAGATTCGTGCACTGCAGTTACATCTGTTATTCCAACAATAGTACCATCATCCATTGTTTTTGTTTGTCCTTTATCAATGATATATGTTTTACCTGCATATTCAACAATA
>JAHIVQ010000063.1 GCA_018816585.1 Nanobdellota archaeon | reverse complement strand
ACTCTTTATCCAATTTCTCAGTCTTATTAATGTTTCTAAATTTTCTTTTTCTGTAAAATCCTTACCCTTAGATTTTTTATTTTTAATTCTTATTTCCTCTATTTCTTCAGGAGTATAATTTTCATCAACATTAAGAACGCTGTTTCCAATGATCTCCTTAAGTTCTTCATAAACTTTAATTAATTTTTTCAAATCTTCTAGTAAGATAGAATCTTCAGGGATTTTACTTGCAGGATAATATTTTCCGCAAATATGGCATAATTCATAGTCGTTTCCTAATTTTTGTTTTGCGTTTAAATTAATCTCTTCAAAAGAAAGACCTTCTGGTAATGTTTTTATTTTTGACCTTAATTTTCTTGTATTCTTTCTCATCATTTGAGTTGCAGAAGGGCCATAAAGTTCATTATATTGAGTTACTCCTTGATTCAGAGAAATATAAACCCCCTGCATTTTTGCATCAAATAAGTATACAATATAATATTCTTCTTGGGCGCTTGGAGAAATTTCCTCTTCATAAATTCTAAACCAAGGAACTTCTGAAAAATTTCCATGACCTACAGACCCTTCAAATAAATATCTTAGATCCAAATTAGTTAATTTTTTTATTTCTCGAGGAAGATCTGTTTTTAATAAATTTACAACTGAACAATCCCAGATCTTATTTTCCTTTACAGATTCATATTCTGAAAGGATTTTCTGAAAATATTCTTTTAACATTTTCTCTTCTCTCTACTATCTAGAAGCCTAGTTAAATATTTTCCTACTGCACATCTTTCTTAACTCTATCCAAAAAATCCTGCACACTTACACTCTCCAAAAACATATTCTCCATCTCTTGATTCTGTTGCTCACTTAAAATAAAACTCAGTCTTTCAAGAAATGTCTTTAAGCTCATATCTATCATTTGACTGGCCAGATTTTCATCTTTTTAACTTTTTCTTAAATCAACTCATCAACTCATAAAAATATTTAGGTTTGTTTTATTAAACTCCAATTATTCAAGTATTTTGATAAAGGAATTATTCCTCGCTTATTATTAAAATCAAAAGATCTTTTATCTTTATCATCTATCCAAATAAAGAAATGGTATCGGTCTCCTTTTCTCTTAGTCTTTTTAGATACAATTTTTTTAAATTCCTTTGTTGGAATAATGAGATAATTTATTTTAATCTCTTTTTTCAACTCACCATCTTCGAAACTGTGTAAAACAAAAATAAAAAAGTCTATTTTGTTAGAAGGAGTATAAACAGCTTTTTTAGTTGTAGCAAACCATGCAGCACTACCATTACCATAACGTTCGGTGTCTGATTTGCTTGGACTATAGGTTCTGCTTCCTTTAACCTGTATAGTTTTTGAATTATTTCTTTTCAAACCAAATAAAATTAAGTCAATATCTTTAAGTTGAGAATTCAATGGAAAGAATACCTCATAATTTTTTCTCTCTAACTCTTGCTTCAGTTTATTTGCAACTAATGCTTCATCAATATTCAAGGACCATAAATTTTTTATTCCCATGTTAAAGATTAGAAAACTTGTATATAAAAATTTATCTCTTACACAACTTTAGAAGTTCTAAAATTTAGCCAATTATATTCATCAATCAATTTTGGTAATGACACCCCAGTTTCCTTAATTATTTCTTCTTTATTATGTTCTTTTAATACTTGTTGTATCTTATCTTGCATCAATTTCATAAAATGCATGTAACCTTTAGAATTAGAATAAAAACCATAATGTATACATATCCCCTTATCCCACATAACAAATAAATTAGGATTCATTCCATGCATTAGTTTTGTAGTGCCGGTAGATTTTAATACTGTAGTTGAGAGTTTATTAAATATTTTTTTAACAATTTCTATATTTTCTGCTGTGAATTCAAAATCTTCAAGATTATAATGTTTAATATCTTCAAATTCTTTTCTTAAACTGATTACAGCTTCTTTTATCTTATCTTTGTTTTTTCCAACTGGAACTCTTCGATTCCATATTCTAACAAATTCAATTATAGAATCTAAGCTTTCTAAAGGGTCTTTAATAGGCAAGATTAATTCTTTATATGTCTTATCAAGTTGAAATTCCTCTGCTTTATTTGAATTAATTAAATCTTCATACTTCATCTTCCCTTACTCCATTCTCCAACACACCCCACCTTTTTATTTCTTTCCCCTCCCTTCTCTCCCCCTCACCCACTCATCACACCCAAATTATAAAAACCAGCTCTTGAAAATAAAACTATGCCAGCAGACAAACCCACAATATATGCTGCGTAAATATATTTCTTGAACTTGCTGAACTTATTAACAAGCAAACCAACAAAGCAATATTTGAAAGGCAAAGCAACATAACTAATAAGCCCGATTT
>JAHIVQ010000062.1 GCA_018816585.1 Nanobdellota archaeon | reverse complement strand
GTATTTTTTTTATTTTTAAATTCTTTTTCTGTCATAACATATGCCATTAATGAATTCCCGAATATTTTATATACTAATTCCCTTTTGTTATTTATTACATTTTCTATCTTGTTATTAGTTATAATTAACAGGTCTATATCGCTTTCTAAATTTTCATCTCCTCTAGCTATGCTTCCAAATAGGACAATTGTCTTTGCTGGAATATTTTTTAACAATGATTTTAATTTATTGATTGTATTAAATTCCATCTGGAATAAGTTTCTTAAAATATCAAATAAATAATGATTTTTATTGAGATAAAGCATTTGAGAAGTTCCGTAATGTTCTACATTAATTATATCTAAATCTATTAAGTCCTTAATCGATTTTGCAATTGCTTGATGCGATATATTCTTGGTAAATTTTGCTAATTCCCTTCCGCTAACCTTTCTTTCAGGGAATCTAGACATAGCTCTGAGAATCCCAATCTTTACTCTGCTTCCAATGGCTTTTTCCAGATAATTGTGAAATAACATTTTGTCTACAATAGTTTACACGTGTCTACAATAGTAGACAATCCTATTTAAATCTTTCGTTTTTTAATTTTATTAAGAAGTATAAAGAAATTGTAAATATTGGAATACTTAAATATTGCGCCAGTGTCAGGTCATACAAGAATGGAAAATCCTTGAAAAATTCTGTTACAAATCTGAAGATACTATATAAAAATAAGAATAACCAAAAAATATAACCTGAAGGCAGGCTTCTTGATAAATATAAGATTATAAATAATAAGAAATTAGTGAAAGATTGGAATAACTGAACAGGATATCTTAAATCAGGATAATTATCAAACTTATATCCAAATATTGAATCTGTTACTTTTCCAATTAATTCTTGATTAATGAAGTTGCCAATTCTTATGAATGCTGCTCCAAGAGCAAAAGGTATAACAACAATGTCAGCCAAATCATAAAACTTTATTTTATTTTTTTTACAGAACCATATGGTAATTAATATATCTATAATAATTGCACCATGGCTTGCAAGGCCTCCTTCCCATATATAAAATATTTTTATTGGATTAGAAAGATAGTATAATGGATCATAGAATAACACTTCAAATAATCTTGCACCAACAATAGTTCCAATTAGAATATAAAAGAAATAATCATCAATTAACTTTTCATTTATATTTTTTTCTTTTGCTAATTTTTTAAGTATAAAATAACCTATAACAAAACCAAGAAACATAAGAATTCCATACCATCTTACTGTTAATGGTCCTAAATTAAATGCTATTGGATCCATAATAAATTAGAAATAAAGAATTATATAAAAGTATTTATCAACAGCTTGAATTAGAATTAGTTCCTGTGCTTCCCCCAAATCCAGCGCTTGGTGATTGTGTTGAAAGAGTCTTGCTGCATTCACTTGGACTTGAAATAAATCCACTGCATACAACCTGTTTTATTGAATCAGGTATTCTTGAAACCTGGGATTGAACATCATTTACTGAAAATGTTGGAGATCCTGTAACACCATTCTGGCTTGCTTCAGCTCCCTGTGCATTGTAAATATCAGGTGCATCATTTAACATACAGCCATCAATCTTTTTACTATCGATTGACAATCCTGAAAATACTTTAGTAAGCAAAGGTGAAAGACACTTGTCATCTCCATTGCAGTTTCCTATATCTGTGTTTGCATAGAATTTATTATAATAAGCCCATAACTTGTCTTTTCCATAATTTTTTTCAATGCAAATTTGCCTTAATGATTCTATCTTTTCAAACTCTCCATGCATTGCGCCAATTGCAACAACTTGAATATCAGCTTTATTTTTTAATAAATCATAAACAGGCAGCATCGCTTTTATGAACTGAGAACCATATGGACAATATGAGTAAATATATGCCTTTACAATAGGCTTATCTGTTTTAGGAATATCTTTTTGTTGTACAGGTGTTTGTCCTGTTTGGGTTTGAGTTAAATCTATTGCACTTGGGAATAATAATTTACCATCTTTTGTAATATAAGTATCAAGCTCTTGTCCATTAAGATCTAATTTTAATAAATATAATCCATTTTTTTCTGTTGTCGATATAATGGTTGCTTCAACTCCCTGTGCTGCAAGTATATTAGTATTAACAAAATCAACAACCTTGGCTGCTATTACATCTTTTCCTGAATTTATCTTAAAACCATTTGTAAATACTGAAAATATTAATAATACTGCAAGAACAATACTTATCTTTTGCCAAAAATTAAGTTTTTTTAAACTTTCAATGAAAGAATCTTTTTTCTCTTCGTGTTTATGTTCTTCTTTATGATGATGTTTTTCTTCAGCCATATAAAATCACTTTTTTATTTTTTTAATTTATTTATAAAGTTTATGAATTTTAAATTATTTCATATTTTAATGAATCTTGTTCAAAAGTATAACCCTCTGCATTTATTATATCTTTTGTGTAAATGCCCATCCTGTTTGAATCACACTGAACTACTGCTACTTCTATTCCATATTTATAATAATCTCCACCAAATGCAAACATATCAGAATCACTTAGCTCGCATAATCCTCCATTATGATTATGCCAGAATCCAATTACATTAGTATAAGAAGGATCAGAACCGCATGATTCATATTCCATTGAATTAATTGAAGTATTAATTATTCTTGGTTTGTAAGTATTAGTAACTCTCCATCCTTCCAGTGTTTTCTCTCCAAGCAAGCATAAAACAGTTTCTTCATTACTATTTTCATATTCAGCATCGAACTGGTTAAGAATAAATTGAGAGACAAATAATTTTTTTTCAGAAAATACTGCTTTTCCTGTAATATAACCACCAATTAATAATATTGCTATCAAAAGAATTATTATTGTTGCTTTACTACTTGCTTTATTTTTCATACAAAGAATATTTTATTTTTATTTATAAACTTAACTCTTTATTATATTGTTAAGTTAAATCTATTCAATTTCTTATATTATAAACAAAACAAAAGGTTTTATATAATATTATGAATATATATTCATAACTAGTATGGAGGTAAAATAAAATGGCAGGACAAGATGGAACAGGACCAGCAGGACAAAGTTCAATGACAGGAAGAGGTTTAGGACCTTGTGGTTGTGGAATGCGAAGAGGTTTTAGTAGAGGATTCGGATTTAGAAGACAGATAATTCTAACAAAGGAAGAAGAAAAGAAAATCCTTGAAGCAGAAATTGAAGAAATTGAGCTGGAAAAGCAAGAGATAGAAAAAAGACTAAAAGAAATAAAATAATTTTTTTCTTTTTTCAATAAAATTTAAATAAGGATGTAAATAACTATTTATTATGGTACGCCCAAGATTATGCAGAAGAGTTAGAATTAATCCAAGTGTAACTTATTTCAAGCCTTGTGGAATACTTTTAAAAGAATTAGAAGAAATTATTTTATCTGTTGATGAATATGAAGCAATCAGGCTTAAAGATTTAGAGGGATTGGAGCAGGAAGTGTGTGCTAAGAAAATGAGTATATCCCAGCCCACTTTTCATAGGTTAGTTTTATCTGCAAGAAAAAAAATTGCTGATGCAATAATAAATGCAAAAACAATAAGAATTAAAGGGGGAAATTATAAAATATAAGAAACCATACAAAGATCTGCAACTTTTATTCTTTATTTTTGCACCATTTCATTTAAATAAATGAATGATAAGTTTTATAAATAAGATTAGTTTTTATGATTAATAAATTTATTTTCATGAGGATAAACTATGAATAAAGAATTTACAAAAATATCAAAGATGATAAATGAGCTTAGGAAGGTATGTATAACTCAATTAGAAAAAATAAAAAAAGATAGAGGAGATGATAAGCAAATTGAAAGTGCAATAAATTTTATGAAAAGTGTAAAATTTAAGTCTGTGGAAGAGTTTAGTAATGAAGAAGATTTAGAATATTATGAAACCTTTATATCATTAGTACTAAGAACTCGGTATGATAAAAAAGTTGTTAAAAGAATTATAGAGATATTGGATCATATTGCAGAATATTTGCTTAGCCATATTGATAACGAAATAGAAAAAGGAAAAGAACCTATAGAAGGAAATTTTGTAAGATTTAATAAAAGAGCAAGTTTTTTAATAGAATTGGAAAGGATGCTTGCAAGAATATTGGGAAATGTTGGTTATCTTAAAAATACCAATGGTGCTAATATAACCCAAGTTGCAGGAGCCCCAGATTATTTTTAAGAATTTATCAATTAAGTTTGAAAAGAAATCTTTTTAAACTATTAATAGCTTATATTTTATATGAATAAAAGAGGACAGGTTAGCACTTATCTTATCTTAGGATTTATCTTTTTAATTATTATAATATTATTATTCTTTTTAAGGCAGTATTATACTGAAGGAGTCAGACAGGCAACTATAACAGAAGTTGCTACAG